>JBAZFD010000185.1:0-4960 GCA_041653575.1 Thermodesulfovibrionales bacterium | reverse complement strand
AAAATTGATGGTAGATTCTGGCCGGTTCGGAAACGAATGCCCCTGAGATGGCAGTGATTTTTACTAAATCTTTATGCCATCCCCCCCTTTCTTTGCACCCAATTTAGACGATATCCTGATAAGCTTTTCATAAGAACAGGCAGTCAGACCTTGCTGCAAAGGCAGGGGAATCCGACAAGGAGGCAGGTCATGGACATCGCCTATCTCGGCATTCTGCTTGGAGCCTTCGTCATCAGCTGGCTCTTCGTGAAGATGGCTGAAGGGGTATAGGAGGAAGGTATGGAACTGTTTTACTGGATCAGCGGCATTATCGCCGCAGCACTGCTTGTCTATCTCATGGTGGCGCTTGTGAAACCGGAGATATTCTCATGACAGGAAATGCAATTTTTCAAATGGTCCTCTATTTCGGAGCCATTCTGCTCCTGGCGAAACCGCTGGGGGCTTACATGGCAAGGGTCTACGAGGAAAAGCCCTGCGGCCTGGACAGGCTGCTCGGGCCTGTTGAGATATTTATTTACAGTTTCAGCGGTATCCGGCGCGACGAGGAGATGAGCTGGAAGAAGTACACCATCTCCCTCCTCGTCTTCAGCGGCGCGGGCCTGGCGGTGGTCTACCTCCTTCAGCGGTTCCAGGGGATTCTGCCCCTGAACCCTCAGCATTTCCCCGGTGTCTCCCCTGACTCTGCCTTCAATACGGCAGTCAGCTTCGTGAGTAACACGAACTGGCAGGGATACGGCGGGGAGGCGACCATGAGCTACCTCACCCAGATGGCGGGGCTCGGTGTGCAGAACTTTGTCTCAGCTGCATCGGGCATGGCTGTGCTCGTGGCCCTGATCCGTGGCTTCACGAGACACTCGGCCCAGACAATCGGCAACTTCTGGGTGGATCTCACCCGCTCGGTGCTGTATATCCTTCTCCCGCTTTCAATTATTTACTCCCTGCTGCTCGTGTCCCAAGGCGTGGTGCAGAACTTCAGTGAGTACAAGACCGTGCAGCTCACGCAGGCTATCAGCTATAACACCCCTAAGCTCGATGCCTCAGGCAACCCCATCAAGGATGCAACCGGAAATCCTGTGATGGAAAAGGCTGAGATGAGGCAGCAGGTTATCCCCTTCGGCCCTGCCGCCTCGCAGATAGCCATCAAGCAGCTCGGCACCAACGGCGGCGGCTTCTTCAACGTGAACTCAGCCCATCCCTTTGAGAATCCCACACCTCTCTCGAATTTCCTTGAGGTCCTGGCGATCCTGCTCATACCTGCTGCTCTCTGTATCACCTTCGGCAGGATGGTGGGCGACAGGAGGCAGGGCAGGGCGCTGCTGGCAGTCATGCTGATAGTTCTCGTTACCCTCACATCCTTGTGCATGTGGAGCGAGCAGCAGGGCAACCCGCAGTTCAGCGCTATGGGGATTGATCAGACCGAGAGCGCTATGCAGCCCGGTGGCAACATGGAGGGTAAAGAGACCCGGTTCGGCATCGCCAATTCGGTGATCTGGGCAACGGCCACAACAGCGGCCTCCAACGGCTCGGTGAACTCCATGCACAACTCCTTCACTCCCATCGGCGGTATGATCCCGATGGTGCTGATCCAGCTGGGTGAGGTGATCTTCGGAGGCGTGGGCTCAGGTCTCTACGGGATGCTCATATTCGCCATACTCACCGTCTTTATCTCCGGATTGATGGTGGGCCGTACACCGGAGTATCTGGGCAAGAAGATCGAGATCTTCGAGATGAAGATGGCGGCCATTGTGATCCTGGTCGTCAACGCCCTTATCAAGGTGGGCACGGCCATAGCTGTCTCAACGAAGGCCGGTGTTGCTGGCATCGCAAACCCCGGTCCTCACGGCTTTTCGGAGATACTCTATGCCCTCTCATCAGCTGCGAACAACAACGGCAGCGGTTTTGCAGGCCTCTCGGCGAACACCCCCTTTTACAATACCCTGCTCGGTTTGGCGATGTTCTTCGGCAGGTTCTGGGTGATCATCCCTGTGCTGGCTATAGCCGGATCTCTGGCAAGAAAGAAGCATGTCCCTGCGAGCCTGGGGACACTGCCGACCCACACACCCCTCTTCGTTTGCTTCCTGATAGGGGTGATCCTGATCGTCGGGGCGCTGACCTTCATGCCGAGCCTTGCCCTTGGTCCCATTGCAGAGCAGCTGATGGCAGGCGGGAAATAAGGAGAAATCATGACAAGAAAAGAGAAGAAAAGGCCTTTCTTCGATCCTGCGATCGTCAGACGGGCAATCGGAGATTCGGTAAAGAAGCTCAATCCGGTTCATCAGATCAGGAACCCTGTGATGTTCGTTGTCGAGGTGGGAAGCGTGCTCACCACCCTCCTCTTTGTCTATTCCCTTTTCGGCAAGGGCGAGGAATCGCCTGCCTTCATCCTCCAGATCTCCGTCTGGCTCTGGATAACGGTGCTCTTCGCAAACTTCGCCGAGTCCATGGCAGAGGGAAGGGGCAAGGCCAGGCAGAGGCCCTGCGCAAGACGCGGAGCGATGTGATGACAAAGAAGCTCTCACGGCCTGAGCCTGACGCAGAGGTCACTCAGGTGGCATCGTCCCAGCTCAAAAAGGGTGAGGTCGTCCTTATCGAGGCAGGCGACGTCATCCCCAGCGACGGCGAGGTGATCGTAGGCGTCGCCTCGGTGAATGAGAGCGCCGTGACAGGCGAGAGCGCGCCTGTGATCCGTGAAAGCGGTGGAGACCGGAGCGCAGTCACAGGGGGGACAATGGTCCTTTCGGACTGGCTCGTTGTCAGGATTACCTCGAACCCCGGTGAGACCTTCCTCGACAGGATGATCTCTATGTTTGAAGGGGCAAAGAGGCAGAAGACACCGAATGAGATCGCCCTCGACATCCTGCTGGCGGGCTTAACGCTCATCTTCCTGCTCGTAACGGCAACCCTCCTGCCCTTCTCCATCTTCAGCGTCCAAGCGGCAGGGCAGGGCAGTCCCGTGACGATCACCGTGCTCGTTGCCCTTCTGGTCTGCCTGATCCCGACGACCATCGGCGGGCTCCTCTCAGCCATCGGGATTGCGGGCATGGACAGGATGATACAGGCCAACGTCATCGCCATGTCAGGCAGGGCTGTTGAGGCTGCCGGAGACGTGGATGTGCTCCTCCTGGACAAGACAGGGACAATCACCCTGGGAGACAGGCAGGCCACAGCCTTCATCCCTGCCCACGGCGTGGATGCCAAGGCGCTGGCCGATGCGGCGCAGCTCTCCTCTCTGGCTGATGAAACGCCTGAAGGTAGGAGCATCGTAGTCCTGGCAAAAGAGAAATACGGCCTCCGCGAGAGGGAGATCCATTCCCTGGGCGCCCAGTTCATCCCCTTCACCGCCCAGACGAGGATGAGCGGCGTTGACCTTGAGGGCAGGGAGATCAGAAAGGGAGCTGCCGACGCTGTTGAAAGGTATATCCTGTCCAAGGGAGGGAGCTACCCCCAGGAGGTCAGGTCTTTTGTTGAAGAGACGGCCAAGCAGGGGGCAACTCCCCTTGTTGTGGCAGAGGGGACGAAGGTGCTCGGCGTCATCCGGCTGAACGACATCGTCAAGGGAGGCATCAAGGAAAGGTTCGCCGAGCTCAGGCGGATGGGGATCAAGACGGTGATGATCACCGGCGACAACCCCCTCACAGCGGCGGCTGTTGCGGCTGAGGCAGGTGTGGACGACTTCCTCGCCGAGGCGACACCTGAGGCAAAGCTGAAGCTGATCCGGGAGCACCAGGCAGGAGGCAGGCTCGTGGCCATGACAGGAGACGGCACGAATGACGCCCCTGCCCTGGCCCAGGCTGACGTGGCGGTGGCCATGAACACAGGGACACAGGCCGCAAAGGAGGCGGGGAACCTTGTGGATCTGGACTCAAACCCCACGAAGCTCATAGAGATCGTGGAGATCGGCAAGCAGCTCCTCATGACCAGGGGCACGCTCACCACCTTCAGCATCTCCAATGATGTGGCGAAATACTTCGCCATCCTCCCTGCTGCCTTCATATCCATCTATCCGCAGCTGGGGGCGCTCAACATCATGGGCCTAAGCACACGGCAGAGCGCGATCCTCTCTGCCGTGATATTCAACGCCATAGTCATTATCTTCCTGGTCCCCCTGGCCCTGCGCGGCGTGAAGTACCGCCCCCTCGGCGCTGAGGTGATCCTGCGGAACAACGCCCTGCTCTACGGCCTCGGCGGGCTGATCGTGCCCTTCATCGGCATCAAGCTGATAGACATGGCCATAACAGCCCTGGGGATTGTGTGATGGATGTTTTGCTATTGCCAGGCTTGACCGTGCAATCTATGGTTCGACAGGCTCACCATGACAATTCTGTCACCCTGAGCCTGTCGAAGGGTGGTCTCTCCATCAAGCCTATGAGTAACGGATCAATTGAACGGTAATGGATAAGAGACTCTGATTATTCAGGAGGAATTAATGATGACTATAATTCGTAATGCCCTTGTATCTCTGGCCCTGTTCACGGTGCTCACGGGCTTTATCTATCCCCTGGTAGTGACAGGAATTGCCCAGGCGGTGTTCCCCCACCAGGCCAACGGCAGCATTATTCAAAAAAACGGCAAGGCAGTGGGGTCTGAGCTGATCGGCCAGCAGTTCGATGATCCTAAGTCATTCTGGGGAAGGCCCTCTGCCACGGGCCCCTATCCCTATAACGGTTCTGCTTCCTCAGGCTCCAACAAGGGGACGAACAACCCTGACCTGAAAAAAGCGGCTCAGGAGAGAATTGACGCCCTGCGTGCTGCAGATCCCGGCAACAACACAAAAATACCCGTGGACCTTGTCACCGCCTCGGGGAGCGGCCTCGATCCCCATATCAGCCCTGCCTCTGCCGAATACCAGGTGAAGCGGGTGGCGAAGGCACGTGGGCTTGATGAAAAACGTCTCAGATCTATCGTGGCGGCAAACACAGAAGAGAGGCAGTTGGGCATCCTCGGAGAGCCCAGGGTCAAT
>JBAZFD010000184.1:4484-4967 GCA_041653575.1 Thermodesulfovibrionales bacterium | reverse complement strand
GTACTGATCCTCCAGCTCCATGATGACGCTGTACTGGTCATTGGGGGCGTAAATGGTGGATACCTGCCTGGAGCCATAGGCGGTGTACAGGGCATCCTCTATCTGCTCGGCTGTGACTCCCATGGCCGCGGCCTGATCCCTTTTGATCTCCACATTGACCTGCGGATTTTTTATCTGGAGGTCGCTGGTCACATCCTGGAGCTGCGTAAGGGTCTTCATCCGCTCCTCGAAGATGCCCGAGTACCTGTAGAGGTCTTCCGTAGCAGGGCTCTGGAGGGTGAACTGGTACTGGCTCTTGGTGAGTTTTCCGCCTATCCTGACGGGTGGCGGGATCTGCATGAACATCTTGATCCCAGGGACCTGGGATACCCTGGGCTTCAGCTTCTGTATGACCTCGTCAGCGCTCACGCGCTCAGCCCGGGGCTTCAGCCGGATCATGATGCGGCCTGTGTTCCCTGAAGAAGAGCCTCCGGAACCCACGGA
>JBAZFD010000184.1:0-4474 GCA_041653575.1 Thermodesulfovibrionales bacterium | reverse complement strand
AAGCCATCTATGTTCGGATCCCTGGCAACGATGGAGGCAAGGGCCTGCTGATGCCTGGTCATCTCATCAAAGGATGTCCCCTGCAGGGACTCGGTGAAGGAGGCTATCATCCCTGTGTCCTCGGTGGGAAGGAAGTCCATGGGGATGGCGGAGAAAAGATAAACCGTCAGGATGAAGATGATGGTTGAAACTGTCACCGTCGTCCGCCTGTGGCGCATCACCACCTTCAGGCTCTTCTCGTAGAGCTCCAGCATCCTGTTGAAGAACCCTTCCATGAACAGATAGAGCCTGCCGTGCCTCTCTTCGCCATGAGGTTTGAGAAAACGGCTGCAGAGCATGGGGGTGAGGCTCAGGGAGACAAAGCCGGAGACGAGAATGGCCATGCTGATGGTGATGGCGAATTCATGGAGGAGCTTGCCCAGTATTCCGCCCATGAAGAGGACAGGGATGAAGACCGCAACGAGGGAGATGGTCATGGAGAGGATGGTGAACCCGATCTCACGGGAGCCCTTCAGGGCGGCCTCCCGCACGCTCTCACCCCTTTCCATGTGGCGCACGATGTTTTCGAGCATTACTATGGCGTCATCCACAACGAACCCCACCGACAGGGTCAGGGCCATCATGGAGAAGTTGTCGATGCTGTACCCCATGAGGTACATGACGCCGAAGGTTCCCGCAATGGACATGGGCAGGGCGAGGCTCGGGATGATCGTGGCGGAGAGGTTGCGCAGGAAGAGGAAGATCACCAGGACCACGAGACAGATGGTGAGGAAGAGGGTGAACTTCACGTCAGCGATGGATTCCCTGATGGACTGGGAGCGGTCATTCATGATGTTGAGCGCAACGGATCCGGGCATCTGCTCACGGAAGGTGGGCAGGAGCTTTTTGATCGAGTCCACCACCTCAATGGTGTTCGTGCCGGGCTGCCGCTGAATGGCCAGGACAATGGCCCGCGTGTCCTTGTACCAGCTGGCGACCCTGTTGTTTTCCACGCTGTCTGTGACGTTGCCGAGCTCCTGGAGCCGCACGGGCATACCGCTGCGAAAGGCAACGATCAGCGGGCGGTATGCAGCCGCGTCGAGGAGCTGCCCGCTCGTCTGGATGGTAAAGGCCCTCTGGGGCCCGTCAATCGTGCCGGTGGGAAGGTTGACATTGCTTCGCTGAACAGCGGCTGCGACCTCGTCTATGCCGATGCCCCTGGCGGCCAGGGCATTGGGATCGAGCTGTGCCCTGACCGCATACTTCTGTGAGCCGTGGACCTCCACCTGTGCCACGCCGCTGATCATGGAGATCCTCTGGGCGATGAAGGTCTGGGCGTATTCATCCACCTTCGAGAGGGGAAGGGTGGGGGAGCTGAGGGCGAGATAGAGGACAGGCTGCTCAGCGGGGTTGACCTTCTGGTATGTGGGAGGGCTCGACATATCCCTCGGAAGCTGACGGGAGGCCTTTGCGATCATCGCCTGGACGTCCTGGGCGGCGGCGTCTATGTCCCTGCCGAGGTTGAACTGGAGGGTGATCTGGGTGCTGCCCAGGGCGTTGCTGGAGGTCATGGAGTCCAGTCCCGCAATAGTGGAGAACTGTTTTTCCAGGGGGGTGGCCACTGCGGAGGCCATGGTCTCGGGACTGGCGCCGGGCAGCTTTGCGCTTACGTTTATGGTAGGGAAGTCCACGCTGGGCAGGTCGCTCACCGGCAGGAGCCTGTATCCCGCTATCCCGAAGATGAGGATGGCCGCCATGACAAGGGTTGTCATGATCGGCCTGCGGATGAATATCTCTGCTATGTTCATCGGGCCGCTTTCCCCTTGACTGCAACCTTCGCCTTGGGCACGAGCTGGAGCTGGCCGTCTGTGACCACCCTCTCACCGGGGCTGACGCCCTTCACAGCCGTTTCCCCGTTGATCGCCCTGGTGACCGTGACGGGCCTCATCTCCACCGTGGAGTCGGGCGTGATGACGAAGACCTGCTGACCCTTCTGGCCTGTCATGATCGCCTGAGTGGGAACCACTGTCGCGCCGCGCTCCGTGGCGAGCCTGAGGGTGATATTCACGAACTGACCGGGCCAGAGCCGCCTGTCTTTGTTCTCGAAGGTCGCCTTGAGCCTGATTGTGCCTGTCGCCCTGTCAACGGTGTTGTCAATGAAGGTGAGGGTTCCCTCTGCGGCGTTGCCCTCTGCCTGGCCGGTCGAGGCGGAGACCCTGACGGGACCTTCTGCCATCTGCCTTTTGATCTCAGGCAGCTGCTGCTCCGGTACGGAGAATCCCACGTAGATCGGCTGTATCTGGTTGATCACCACCAGGGCCTTTTCGTCATCGGCCTTGACGAGATTACCCTGGTTCACCAGGAGGCTCCCGGTGCGGCCCGCGATGGGGGCATGGATCGAGCAGTAGCTCAACTGGAGCCTGGCGTTGTCCACGGCGGCCCTGTCACCGGCGACAACGGCCTGGAGCGCATCGGCGTTGGCGCGGAGCTGCTCGTACTGGGACTGGGCCACATACCCGTTTCTCACCAGTTCCTCGTAACGGGCGGCGTCCTTCTTTGTGTTTTCCATCTGGGCGGTGTCACGCGCCAGGGCGGCCTCTGCCTGCCTGAGGGCCGCCTCAGAGGGCCGGGGGTCAACGGTGAAGAGGATGTCACCCTTGTTGACATCCTGTCCCTCCCTGAAATGGATGCGCTGGAGCTGCCCCCCCACCCGGGCCCTCACGGAGACGGTGGAAAAAGGCTCTGCGTTCCCTATGGATGTCAGGAGAACGGGGACATCCTTCTGCACCGCAACTGCCTCTGTGACAGGAACCATCTTCGGCTTGTTTTTCTTCGCTTCATCCTTCTTTGCACAGGCGGCGACGAGCATCAGCGTCAGCAGAAGCAAGGAAACATATCTCTGTGCGACCTTCATTATCTCTCCCCCTGAGCCCTTTCGAGGCTCGCTATGGCTGTTTTGTAGTCTGAAAGCGCCTGTATGTAGGCCGATTTTGCGTTACTGTAGGCAGCCTGGGCGTCTGTTACCTCGATCGGGCTGCCCACGCCGG
Source organism: Thermodesulfovibrionales bacterium (assembly GCA_041653575.1). Classification (GTDB taxonomy): domain Bacteria; phylum Nitrospirota; class Thermodesulfovibrionia; order Thermodesulfovibrionales; family Dissulfurispiraceae; genus JBAZFD01. The sequence continues at coordinate 1,448 of JBAZFD010000184.1, read as the reverse complement.
TGGTGTACCTGCCGTTGGGTATCGCGAGCCCCTCTGTGGCCTGCTTCACGGCGAGCTCCGCCGCCGGGATTCGCTCCTCAGCCTCCTTCAGGTTCAGAAAGGCCTGCCTGACATCGAGGTCTATTGCCTGCCTCAGCAGCTCGGCCTGGGCGATCTGTGCCTTCAGGTTCGCCTCGGCCTCGGCGATCTGGTGGCGTGTCAGAAAGCCGTTGAACAGGGGAAGGGAGACTGTGACTCCGGCGCTCCAGTCCTCCTGAGCGAGGAATCCATCCCCCGCCCGGCCATAGGCCGCGCTGCCTGTCAGCGTCGGGAAGGCGCCTGCCCTGGCGAAGGCCACGGACTGCTCGGCGGCCCTGATCTTCGCCCTCGCGGAGCTCATGTCCTGCCTGTTTGCCATTGCCCTGGAGAGGGCCTTGTCAAAGGTCGCCTCATATTTCTCGAAGGTGAGGTTGTCCTCGATCCCGTAATCAGTGGCATCGGGTACTCCCATGATATTGCTGAGATTGGCGAAGGCGAGCCTGAGGCTGTTTCCCGCCCTGATGAGGTTGAGCTGCGCGTTGCTCAGATCCACCTCGGCCTTTATTACGTCGAATCTCGGACTGATCCCCACCCTGACGAAGTTTTTCGCCTGATCGAGGTGCTGCCTGAACTGGCCGACCACCTCTTCGGCGAGCTCCCTGTTTCTTTTTGCCTGCAGAACCGCGTAGTATGCCCCTTTGACGCGGAAGACCGTCTGCACGGTGACGTCCTCCAGATCGGAGCGCGCTGCATCGAGGCCGAACCTCCGGACGCTCACCTGGGAGAAGGTCCTTCCGAAGTCGTATATGTTCTGGCTCAGGGTGACCCCGGCGGTGAATTCATCCCCGGATCTGTCAGCTCCTGAGCCCGAGGAGCCTGCGAAGTAGCCCCCGGACAGCCCGATCTGGGGGTAGTAGGCGGACTGGGCCTGGCCCACCCTGCTCTGATTCGCGAGGACCGCGCTCCTGGCGACGGCGATGCCCGGCTGGTTTCTCAGTGCTATCTCAATGCATTTCTGAAGGGTGAGCTGCTCACTGCTTCTGATCTCCTCCTGTTTCGTCCCTGCTCCGGCGCTGTATTCCGCAGCAGGATGAACTGCCCCGTCAGGTGCCTGTCCCTGATCTTCCCTGACGTTGGCACTTCCTGCCGGCTGTGCCAATGCCAGTGCCCCGGCGATCAGGACAAGAAAAACAAAGCCTGCCTTAGTCATAGATAACCCTCTCCTGTGTGCCATTGTCATCTGTTGTTTTTCTATTTAGACTCAAATGTCAGACGCGGTTCTCGTGAATGGTCTGAGCCGGACCGGCGGGGAAGAAGAGCCTGCGCCACACGGGCTTGCCTGTCAGGGTGTGCAGCACAACAGCGCCTGCGTGGAGGGAGAGGAAGAGAAGGATGAGGGGGCCGCCGATCTCCTGGATCTCTTTGATGTC
>JBAZFD010000183.1:0-4993 GCA_041653575.1 Thermodesulfovibrionales bacterium | reverse complement strand
TCCTGATGAAAAAAGAGGCGCTTTTCTTGATTAACGCTATTCCCTGTGATATATTACGAAACCCCGGCTGTTTCTTTGATCCGGATTTTTTTTGGTATTCGATATGTTTGAGATTGCATAACGCGAGAGGGCTGGAAGAAAATGATTTCAGGAACGGAGGAAAGGGAGATGGGTGTCTGGAAAGAGAGGTCAATTCTTTGTTTTGTCGTGTTCTTTCTGAGTATTGCGGGGCTTGCCTCGGCTGGGGAAGAGCGTGGTGAGGGCAATGTCTTTACCCTGGGAGAGGTTGCTGTGTACGGGGAGGCGGAAGGCGACGGCAACAGTCTGCCGGACAAGGTCTATGAGGAGGATATGCGGCTCTTCAACAGGGAGACCCTTGCCGGGGCGGTGAATCTCCTCCCCGGTGTCACCCGCTCCCGCACAGGCGCGAGGAATGAGTCCACGATCTTTGTGAGGGGCTTTGACATCAAGCATGTCCCTGTCTTCCTGGACGGCATCCCCATCTATGTCCCCTATGACGGGTACCCCGATCTCGGAAGGTTTACCACCTTTGATCTCTCTGAGATTGTTCTCTCAAAGGGGTTGAGCTCTGTGCTCTACGGTCCCAATGCCATGGGCGGGGCGATCAACATGGTTTCCCGCAAGCCTGAGAAAGCCTTTGAAGGATCTGCCGGAGCAGGCTTCAGCTCAGGTGAGACCTGGACAGGGTATCTGAACATGGGGGCGAATTTCGGGAAATGGTATCTCCAGGGAGGCGCCTCCGTCATTGACAGCGACTATTTCAGCCTCTCAGATGGCTTTGTCCCCACAGCAACAGAGGACGGTGGAAGGCGGGAGAACTCCTATTACCATGACGATAAGCTGAACCTGAAGCTGGGGCTGACGCCGACGCCCGACAGCGAGTATGCCCTGAGCTATATCAGACAGCATGGGAAGAAAGGGACCCCTCCTTATGCAGGCAGTGACCCCTCTGTCACGCCGCGGTACTGGCAGTGGCCTTACTGGGACAAGGACAGTCTCTACTTCACTTCAAAGACCCCCATCGGTCAGGACAGCTATCTGAAGCTGAGGGCGTACTATGACACCTTCAAAAACTCTCTCTTCAGCTTTGATGACGCCACCTACAGCACCATCTCAAAAAAGTACGCCTTCAGGAGCTGGTACGACGATTACACCTACGGCGGCTCCGCCGAGATCGGCACAAAGGCGCTGGAGAACAACAGCATCGCCTTCAGCCTCACGTACAAGAGGGATATCCACCGGGAGCACAACGAAGGAAACCCGATCCAGAGGTTCGAGGACGAGATCATCTCCGTGGGCCTTGAGGACAGCATCAGCCTTGGAAAGTGTTTCTCGGCAGTGGCTGGGATCGGGTATGACAGGGTGCGGACCATTGAGGCCCAGGACCTGGATCAGGCGACAAAGACCCTCTTTGCATTCCCAACAGGAGAGGCCTCTTCCCTCACACCGCAGATAGGGCTCTTCTATGCCATCTCTGAAACAGGGAAGGTCCATGCAGCAATATCCAGGAAGACGAGGCTCCCTTCCATCAAGGACAAGTACTCCTACCGCCTCGGCACTGCCCTTCCGAACCCTGACCTGAAGCCTGAAAAGGCGATGAACTACGAGGTCGGATACGAGGAGGTGCTGGCCGGGAAGGTGAGGGTGAAGACCACAGCCTTTTACAGCAATGTCTCGGACTTTATCCTCTTCGCCACTGTGGCTGATCCCGGCAATCCGGGCAAGATCCTCAGCCAGAACCAGAACATCGGGAGGGTGGACCAGTACGGACTGGAGGCAGACATCCTTGTCCCCTTCTCGGACTGGATAGAGGCGGGGATGAACTACACATGGCTCTACAGGGACAACAGGAGCAATACAGACAAGCTCACCAACACGCCTGAAAACAAGCTCTTCGCTTATCTGAAATGCTCGCCCCTCAAAGGGCTCACGCTCCTCGGTGACATGGAGTACGACTCCAGCAGGTATTCATCAACTGACGGAAACAGGGTGGCAGATGGCTTTGTGCTCTTCAACGCAAAGGTCTCCTACGAGGTGGTGCGCAACATGACAATCGAGGCCGGGGTGAAGAACATCTTCGACAAGAACTATGAGCTTGAAGAGGGCTATCCGGAGCCGGGGAGAAACGCCTTTGTCCAGATGAGCTACAGGTGGTGAGGGAAATGCAAAAATCAGGAGGTTTTAAGGTGGAAGAGAGGGCAGAGGAGTTCAATCGGCTATTGGATGAGGCGGCTGCCTTTCATGGCCATCTCTGCGCAGGACAGGTGATCGGTGTGCGGATGGCAATGGCAGGGCTGGAGGCAATCGGGATCAGGGCACCCAGGGGTGAGGACAGGAAAAAGCTCATCGTCTTTGTGGAGATTGACCGTTGCGCCACAGACGCGATCATGACCGTCACGGGATGCAGGCCCGGCAAGAGGAGCATGCAGCTCCGGGACTACGGGAAGATGGCAGCCACCTTTGTGAACCTGGAGACAGGCAGGGCGGTGCGGGTCACATCACAGGAGGACTCAAGGCGGAAGGCTGCCGCTTGGTTCCCTGATATTGCAGACGAGAGCAAGGCCCAGCTTGAGGCGTACAGGGTCATGCCCGACTCAGAGCTTTTTGATATGGAGGAGGTAGTGGTCACTCTTAGGCCTGAAGACCTGCCGGGCAAGCCGTTGCGGAGGGTGGTCTGCCAGGTCTGCGGCGAGCCGGTCATGGATATGAGAGAGGTCTTTGATTCAGGCAGGGTCCTGTGCAGGCCCTGTTCAGATGGCAAAAACTATTACACATTTCCTGTGGCATAAGGAGGAATGAGTCATGGAGATGAGGCAGATAGATTGGAACAGGCTCTGGATGGATGCGCGGACGGAGAGGACGCGGAAATGGGACGGCAAGAGCTTCTGGAACAAGAGGGCGCCTTCCTTTGCGAAGCACGCCACAGAGAGCGGATATGCAAAGGACTTCCTTGAAATCATGGGGCCTGAGCCGCATTGGACGGTTCTGGATGTGGGATGCGCGGCAGGCACCCTCGCCGTTCCCCTCTCCCGCAAGGTGCAGGGCATTACCGCCATGGACATCTCCGATGTGATGCTGGAGATGCTTGATGACAGATGCCGGAAGCAGGGAATCGGAAACATCAGGACAATTAAGGGCGGCTGGGAGGATGACTGGGACTCCCTCGGCGTGGGGACGCATGATGTGGCCATTGCCTCAAGGTCTCTCATAGTGAATGACCTGAGGACTGCCATGGCAAAGCTGAACAATGCTGCCCGTGAGAGGGTGATCCTCTCATCCATGGTGGGTGACGGTCCCTTTGACAGGCGTATCTATGAGGCGGTAGGCAGGGACCTCAACAGGGGACCTGACTACATCTACGTCTACAATCTCCTGCATCAGATGGGGATCTACGCCCATCTGACCTTTGTGAAGCTCCCTGATGACAAGACCTATACAGACCATGAGGCCTGTCTCAATTCCCTCAGGTGGATGCTTGAGGATATGACAGCTGAAGAAGAGGAGCGGCTGAGGCTGTATCTCCATGACAATCTCGTGGAGCGCAGGGGCAGGTGGGAGATGTCCTATAAAAAAGTGGTACGCTGGGCGGTGATATGGTGGGACAAGAAATCCGATACGAGAGCAGTCTGACAGGGAGCGCAGGAGAGATGGTCAATGAGATCCTTCCGCTCTATCCGATCGGTGTTGTTGCCGAGCTTATCGGGATAACGAACCAGACCCTCAGGCTCTATGAGAGGCACGGACTTATAGAGCCTGCACGGAGGAGCCGGCACAGGTACTATTCCGGCAATGATGTCCAGTGGATCTCTTGTGTCAGAGATCTCATCCACATCAGGAAAATCAGCATCGAGGGGATCAAAAAGCTCCTGGAGTACGCGCCCTGCTGGGAGATCACGGAATGTCCCGAGGAGAGGCGCAGGAGCTGTTCAGGGCCTGTGGACAGATCAAAGAGCTGTTTGGAAATTCAGAACCCTGTGCAGCAGCAATGTATGAATAGGTAAGGGGGCATGATGAGATTAGGAATGCTGAGACTGACGTTGATAAAGCCTTACGGGAAAGCAATCTGTCATGCCGGAAAAGGGCAGGGGGCGGTCTTGCTGAAAAAGATATTCCTCTGTCTTTTGCTGTCCTGGACGATCTTCCTTTCTGTCTCACAGGCAGAGGCGAGGGAGATCGCGGACATGACAGGCAGGCTGGTTGTTGTGCCTGACAGGATCTCCAGGGTCTTCGCCACCTCTCCTCCGGGCACCTACCTCCTCTATGCCATAGACCCTTCGGTGATAGCGGGCCTGAACTTTCCCCTCTGGGAAAATGAGAAAAAGTACACGGTGAAGAGGCTTCAGAATCTTCCTGTCATCGGTGGCGTAGTGGGGCAGGGAAGGAGCATCAATCAGGAGGTCCTCCTCTCTGTCAGGCCGGACCTCATTATAATCTGGTCCTGGAAGGATACAGCCCTGAACAAACAGTACGAGGATATCTTCACCAGGCTCCGTATCCCCTGGGTCAATATCAGCCTTGACTCCATTGAGCAGTATCCTGACGCACTCTCCTTTATGGGCACCCTCCTGAACAAGGAGGAAAGGGGCCAGCGGCTCGCCCGGTATGCGAAGGAAAGCCTGAGAGAGGTGAAGGCAGTGGTGGACAAAATCCCCCGGCAGGAGAGGCTGCGGGTCTATTACGCTGAGGGGCCTGACGGCCTCGCAACAGAGGGAGAGGGATCTGTCCACGCGGAGCTGATTCCTATGGCAGGAGGTATCAATGTGCACAGGGGAAACAGCCCGGACCGCTACGGCATGGAAAAGGTCTCTCTTGAGCAGGTGATGGCCTACAACCCCGATGTCATCCTCGTGAAGGAACGGCTTTTCCTTGACGCCATATTCAAAGATCCACGCTGGAAAAACATAAAGGCGGTGAAGGAGCGAAGGGTCTACTTCATTCCTTATCAGCCCTTCAACTGGTTCGATCGTCCTCC
>JBAZFD010000182.1:0-4999 GCA_041653575.1 Thermodesulfovibrionales bacterium | reverse complement strand
GTTGAGCTGACCCTGCTGCCTACCATCTGGTTCAGAAACACCTGAGCCTTCGGCAAAACGACAATGCAGCCCCGGACGAGCCTCCTCAGGCGTGGGGACTCCCATTCCGTCATCGAGGCGGAGCACGAGCAGACCGGGAGGTACTATCTTTTTGCCGATGCAGCTGAGGAGCTGCTCTTCACAGAGAACGAGACAAACACTGAAAGGCTCTTCCAGATGCCGAATCGCTCCCCCTATGTGAAGGACGCCTTTCATGACGTTATCATCTCAGGGCAATCGGCGCTTCTCCAGGGAAAAACGTCAGGCACCAAAGCCGCTGCCCTTTACCGCCTGAGGATTCCAGGAGGAGCGTCAGCCGCAGTAAGGCTGCGTCTTTCTGACGGCATCACGGAAAATCCCTTTGATGAGTCCTTCGATGATATCTTCAGCCGGAGGATCGCTGAAGCAGATGCCTTCTATGAGAGAGTTGCGCCCAAAAGTCCGGTGAGCGATGTCGTCCAGGTCCAGAGGCAGGCCTTCGCAGGACTGCTCTGGAACAAACAGTACTACAACTACGAGATCGAAACCTGGCTGAAAGGAGACTCCGGTCAGCCCAACCCTCCCGAAGAGAGAAGCCGAGGCAGGAACCATGACTGGCCATATCTCTTCAACCGCGACATCATCTCCATGCCCGACAAGTGGGAGTTCCCCTGGTATGCCTCCTGGGACCTGCCCTTCCACTGCATACCACTTTCAATGATCGACCCTGACCTTGCAAAGAAACAGCTCATCCTGTTCCTCAGGGAGTGGTACATGCACCCCAACGGCCAGATCCCTGCCTACGAATGGAATCTGGGCGATGTGACTCCGCCGGTCCAGGCCTGGGCGGCCATGAAGATCTACAGGATCGAGAAAAACATGAGGGGCCGGGGCGATGTATCCTTTCTGAAAAGGGTCTTTCACAAACTCCTGCTGAACTTCACCTGGTGGGTGAACCGCAAGGACTCTGAGGGGCACAACATCTTCCAGGGCGGCTTTCTCGGGCTCGACAACATAGGCCTCTTCGACAGGAGCAAGGCCTTGCCCACAGGAGGCCATATTGAGCAGGCTGACGGCACAAGCTGGATGGCGATGTATGCCCTGAGCCTGATGGACATGGCCCTTGAGATAGCCCAGACAGACGCCTCCTATGAAGACGTGGCATCCAAATTCTTTGAGCATTTTGTCCACATTGCCGAATCACTCAACACCTTCGGAGAGCACGGCCTCTGGCACGAGGAGGACGGTTTCTACTATGACGCGCTCCATCTCCCCGACGGGGCGGTGCTGCCCCTCCGGGTCAGGTCCCTCGTGGGGCTGACGTCACTCTTTGCTGTTTCTGTCATCAACAAAGACCTTTTCAACAGTCTGAAGGGCTTCAGAAAGAGGCTCCTCTGGTTCAGGAACAACAGAAAAGACCTCGGGAAATATATGGCAATAGAAGAGCTCCATGAGGGCAGGGACATCCTGCTCTCCCTGATCCCGCAAGGACGCCTTGTCAAGGTTCTCGAAAAGATGCTCGACGAGAGGGAGTTCCTCTCGCCGGGGGGGATCAGGTCAGTTTCCCGGTTCCATGAGACCAGCCCTTTTATCCTCGGAATGAACGGGAATGAATTCCGGGTTGATTATGAACCAGGTGAGTCGCGCACCTATCTCTTTGGCGGCAACTCGAACTGGCGGGGCCCGCTCTGGGTTCCCATCAACTACCTCTTTATTGAATCCCTGAAGAAGTATGACGCGTATTACGGCGCAACCCTGCAGGTGGAATTCCCTGCCGGATCCGGCGCGGCCATGAGCCTGGGGGAGGTGGCCAGGAATCTCTCACAGAGGATCTCGGGGGTCTTCATGAGAGACCCAACGGGGCAAAGGCCGGTTCACGGCGCGGAGGAGAGATACCGGAACGACCCCCATTTCAGGGACCTTGTCCTGTTTTACGAATATTTCCACGGCGAAACCTGCAAGGGGCTCGGGGCAAGCCACCAGACAGGCTGGACAGCCCTTGTGGCTGAGATGATCCAGTGGTGCTGGTGTGACTAAACCTTAGAGATCATATCGAGCTTCAGAAAGGCGTAAGGGAGGGATAATGGCTCTGGACAGGCATGATTTTGCAGGAGAGCTCATAGGTTCTTTTCTGCTGGTATTCTTTGGCTGCGGTTCCCTTGCTGTTACGCTCATCATTTCTGTTGTCGGTCCCCTAACGCAGGCGGGACTCAACCCTGCACGGGACCTCTCTCCGAGGTTCTTCGCTTTCTTTGCCGGATGGGGGGAAGCGGCGCTTGCCGATGGTTGGCAGGGCTCTCTTGTTGTCTATTGTCTCGAGCCTGTAGCAGGAGGAGGTCTTGCCTCCCTGCTCTTTACAAGTGTTGTTGAGCCTCTGATGAAAACCAAGAAAAACAGTATAAACTGTAAATGCGACTGAATCACTGCATGGAGGTAGATATGAAGGCTGTTACAGAGACACACGACCACCTGAAGGAGTACTACGGACGGATTCTCGGCGGAACAAGGGACCTCAAAACCAACGCATGCTGTTGCGCCGACGAAAGCCTGCCGGAAGAGGTAAGGAAAGCCCTGGCCAGGATTGATGATGAGATAGTCAGCCGGCATTACGGCTGCGGATCTCCTATCCCTCCGCTTCTGGATGGCTGCACAGTTCTCGATCTCGGCTGCGGTACAGGCAGGGATGTTTATGTCGTGTCTCAGCTGGTGGGAGAAGAGGGGTTTGTCATTGGCGTTGACATGACCGAAGAGCAGCTTGATGTGGCGCACCGGCACCTCTCTTCTCAAATGAAACGGTTCGGATACACCAGGCAGAACGTAGACTTCCGGCAGGGGTACATAGAGGATTTACAGGGTATCGGTATTGAGGACAATTCGGTTGATGTCGTCATCTCCAACTGCGTCCTCAATCTTTCTCCTGACAAGCCTTCTGTTTTCAAAGAGATATTCAGGGTGCTGAAACCAGGAGGAGAACTCTATTTCTCCGACATCTTCGCGGGGAGGAGAATTCCTGCCCATCTCGCAAATGACCCTATCCTCCATGGTGAATGCCTTGCCGGGGCCATGTATAGGGAGGATTTCCGCCGCCTTTTACGTGGGATAGGGTGCGCTGACTACCGCACGGTCTTCACGAGAAAGATATCCCTTGATAACCCTGAGATAGAAAAAAGCATAGGCATGGTGGATTTCTACTCGATCACCCTCCGGGCCTTTAAGCTCAATGAGCTTGAGGATATCTGTGAGGACTATGGCCAAGTGGCTGTCTATAAAGGGACTATACCCGACCATCCCCACTTCTTTGACCTCGACGACCATCACCGCTTCATCACCGGCAAACCCATGCTCCTCTGCGGCAACACCGCCTCAATGCTGCAAGAGACCAGATTTTTTGAGCACTTCAGGGTTGTAGGTGACAGGTCTGTTCATTATGGCCCTTTTGACTGCGCCCCTGCATCTGCAAAGGCAGAGGGTGATGGCAATGGTTGCAGCGGCGGCGCCTGCTGCTGATCCGATAGTCTGCTGAAGGAGGAAAGCAATGACTGAATATTACAAAGCGGAAGACCTCGACCGTTTCGGAGAGATCGGCAAGCACAACCCTGAACTCTTCCAAAAGTTCATGGCATGGTATACGGCTGCTCTTGAGCCCGGGATTCTCAGCAAGAGGGAGAAGGTTCTGATAGGGCTTGCCGTGGCCCATGTGCTTCAGTGTCCCTATTGTATTGATGCCTACACAAAGAGCTGCCTTGAGGAGGGCATGAGCCTTGAGCACATCACCGAGGCGGTGCACGTGGCCTCTGCCATACGAGGCGGGGCCGCCCTTATCCACGGCATCCAGGCCCATAACTGTGTTGACAGGCTCTCACTATAGCTGTGATCAGGCTGGCGCCTCTCTGAAGAATGGTGAAAGTGCTACGACTATGAGAACGAAGAACCCAAGGCTCTTTGAAATCAATACAGCTCTCTGGCTTTCAGAGCTGTCTCACGCGGACGGAAGGGAGGTCACTCTGGGCGATGTTCCTCCTCATGTCTGGGATGGTTTCAGAGACCTGGGATTTGACTATATCTGGCTCATGGGGGTCTGGAGGCGAAGCCCGGCAGGCCTTGAGGCCTTTCGCAAGGACCCTGCCTTCCTCTCTGTCCAGGCTGAAATGGTTGCCGCTCTCCCGGGCTACCGAGACAGCAATTTGATCGGGTCTCCCTACTCTGTCAGGGCCTATGAGCCTGATCCCCTGTTCGGCGACTGGCAGGGCATAGATGCTGCGAGGGAGGAGCTCCATAAGAGAAGAATGGGGCTTGTGCTTGATTTCGTCCCCAACCATACCGCGCCTGATCATACCTGGGTATTTGAGCGGCCTGATTTCTACCTGACAGGCGGTGAAGAGAATTACAGCCGGAATCCTGATCTCTTTCACAGAATTGAAAGGGGAGACAATGTGCTCTCTGTCGCGAAAGGGAAAGATCCGTATTTCCCCCCATGGCCGGACACGGCGCAGCTGAACTACTTTAACCCCCATATGCGGGCGGCTCTGCTGGAGGAACTGAAGAAAATAGCGGCACACTGCGACGGTGTGCGCTGTGATATGGCCATGCTCGTTCTCAACGATATCTTCCGGAACAACTGGGGATGGCTGAATCCGGGATGTAATCTGTCTGAGGAGGAGTTTTGGGCCACGGCGCGCAAGGCCCTTCCTGGTCTGATCTTCATTGCTGAAGCATACTGGGACACCGAATGGCGGCTTCAGGAGCTCGGTTTCGACTTTGTCTACGACAAAAGGCTCTATGACAGGCTACTGTCGGGATCAGCAGCCGATATCTATGCTCATCTCAGGGCCGACACCGGGTTTCAGAGAAAACTCCTCAGGTTTATAGAGAACCATGATGAACCTCGAAGCGCTGGCCTGTTCGGCAGGCAGCGTCTCCAGGCGGCCATAGTACTGTTTTCCACCCTTCCCGGCATGAAACTGTACCACCACGGCCAGAT
>JBAZFD010000181.1:0-5006 GCA_041653575.1 Thermodesulfovibrionales bacterium | reverse complement strand
ACAAAAGCTCCTCACCTTCAAGAGGATCACCGTCCTGAACCAGGAAACAGCGATGTTCCTGGACTACACCACCAAGAGAAACCTTGAGCTCCTTCACAACCTCAAGGACGGCTCAGCAGAGGGCTCACTCCTCTGGACCATGGATGAGACACTCACCCCCATGGGCGGCAGGTTCATGAGAAACGCCCTCTCCAGACCCCTCCTTTCCCCTGAGGAGATTACTGCGAGGCAGGATATAGTGGAAGCCCTCATGGAAAACTACTCGGCCTCAGAGGAAATCAGGGAGCTCCTTGCCGACATTCAGGATATGGAGAGACTCAGCTCCCGGATCATCTCCAGGACAGCCTCACCGAGGGACCTCCTCTCCCTGAAGAACTCCCTGAAAACCCTTCCGCACCTCAAGGCAACTATAGCCTCCTTTACCCAGCCCTGGATCAGGGAGATGGCCGGGCGGATCCATGATCTCACCGGCCTGAGGGAGCTCCTGACAGCAGCCATTGCAGACAGCCCGCCCCTCAACCCCCGTGACGGCGGGGTCATCAGGGACGGATACAACAAGGATGTGGATGAGCTGAGGGAGATCTCCCTCCACGGCAAGGAATTCATTGCCAGGCTTGAAGCAGAGGAGCGGCAGAAGACAGGCATCTCATCCCTGAAGGTGGGATACAACAAGGTCTTCGGTTATTACATCGAGGTGACCAGGGCAAACCTCTCCCTGGTACCCCAGACCTATATCAGGAAGCAGACCCTGGCGAACTGCGAGAGGTTCATCACCCAGGACCTGAAGGAGTATGAGGCAAAGGTCCTCGGCGCAGAGGACAGGCTCAAGATCATGGAGCATGAGCTGTACCTCGGGATCATTGCAGAGATCCAGGGATACACCGCCCCTGTCCTTGAGACATCCACCCTGGTCGCAGAGCTGGATTTCCTCCTTGCCCTTGCGGTCACAGCAAAGAGGCACGGGTACGTGAGGCCCGAGGTCACCGGCGGCGACCTCATCGAGATCATCAACGGCAGGCACCCTGTCATAGAAAGGCTCATATCCCGCGGCCCCTCCTCAGTAGAGAGGTTCATCCCCAACAATACCCTCCTGGACTGCTCGGACAACAGGCTCCTCATCATCACAGGGCCGAACATGGCCGGAAAATCGACCTTCATGCGCCAGACCGCCCTCATCGTGCTCATGGCCCAGATGGGCTCCTTCGTGCCCGCAGACAGTGCCAGGATAGGAATCACCGACAGGATATTCACCCGCATAGGCGCCTCGGACTATATCACCAAGGGCCAGAGCACCTTCATGGTGGAGATGATAGAGACAGCAAACATCATCAACAACGCCACGCCGAGAAGCCTCATACTCCTTGACGAAGTCGGCAGGGGGACGAGCACCTTCGACGGCATCAGCATTGCCTGGTCCGTTGCCGAACAGCTGGTGCGTGAGGTGAAGGCCCGCACCCTCTTCGCCACCCACTACAACGAGCTCACCGACCTGGCCTTCGGCCTGGAAGGGGTGAAAAACTACAATGTCCTGGTGAAGGAATGGGGGGATGAGGTGATATTCCTGAGAAAGATAGAGAAGGGAACAGCCGACAAGAGCTACGGCATACAGGTGGCACGGCTCGCCGGCATTCCTGATCCTGTTATTGAAAGGGCAAAGACGGTCCTCTCCAGGCTGGAGGAAAAAGGCGCCGGGGCGCTCTCCCGCAGGGCAGCCCAGCTGGACCTCTTCGCCTCAGGAGACCCGCTCGTTGCCGAGCTCCTGAACCTTGACCTCGACAGCCTTACGCCGCAGAAGGCGATGAAAAAGCTGGCGGAGCTGAAGCTGAAGGCAGAGGAGCAGGCATGATAACAGCAGGACTCACCGGCAACTTCGGTATGGGAAAGAGCGTCGTCAGCCGGATCTTCAAGGAACTCGGCGCAATCACGATCGATACGGACCGGATCGTGGCCGACCTCCTGCAGGAGCCTGAGGTCCTTGGGATCATCGCCGAGACCTTCGGCGAGGAGCTGGTGGAAGGAGGGGTGTTAAAAAAGGCGGCTCTGGCGGACCTGATCTTCCAGGCAGCCCATCTCAGGATCAGCCTTGAGGACATCCTCCATCCCCGTGTCTTCCGGAGGATTGCCGGGGAGCTGGACAGGATCGGGAGGGACAGCCTCCAGGTCGTTATTGTAGAGGCGCCTATCCTCTTTGAAAGGGGCTACCAGAACAGGTTTGACGAAATCATTACAGTCTTTGCCCCTGAAGAGATTGCCCTCAGCCGTCTCCGGGAAAAGGGGATCACCGAAGAAGAGGCAAGACGGAGAATGGAGAGCCAGCTCCCCATTGCAATAAAGAAAAGGGGGGCTGATTTTGTGATCGATAACAGCGGAGACCTGGAAAATACACGCAGCCAGGTGGAAAGGGTTTATCAGGAACTCCTCAGGAAGGTAAAGGGCCATGGAAATAATTAGGGAGCTCCCTGAAAGACTCTCTCTCCCCGGTCCTGTGGTGACCATAGGGAACTTCGACGGCGTCCACCTGGGACACCAGAAGATCTTCAGGAAGGTGGTGGAGAAGGCAGGGGAGATGGAGGGGACAGCAGCGGCAATTACCTTTTTCCCCCATCCCGTGAGGGTCCTCACTCCTGAGAGAGGGCTGAAGATGATCACCACCTTCGAGGACAAGGCCCGGCTCATTGCCGGCACAGGCATCAGCCTCCTCCTCCCCCTCACCTTCACCAGGGAGTTTGCCCGTATTGATCCTGAGGCCTTCATCAGGGAGATCCTTGTGGAGAAGCTGGGGACCCGATGGGTGATTGTGGGCCACAACTACGCCTTCGGCAAGGGAAAGAAAGGGAACACCGCCCTCCTCAGGAGAAGGGGGGAGAAGTACGGCTTCGGCGTGAGCGTGGTCAGACACGCCAGGGTACATGGCGACATCGTAAGCAGCAGCAGGATCAGGAGCCTCATCCTCAGGGGAAGGGTCTGCGAGGCCTCAACCATGCTGGGCAGGGCCTATCACATGGAAGGCACCGTCGTGAAGGGAGCCGGAAGAGGCGCCTCAATCCTCCATGTGCCCACGGCAAACATCGCGCCTGAAAACGAGCTCAGCCCCAAGGAAGGGGTGTACGCAGTAAGAGTGACCTTTGTGAAGGGGCCAGAAACAGAAGGACAGGGTCAAGAGTCAGGGGTCAAGGGTTCAGGGAAGGATGGGTCTCAGATTCTGGACCCTGGACCCTTGACCCTTGACCCTGTTATTTACGATGGTGTTGCGAACATCGGGAAGAACCCCACCTTCGGGAATGAGGAGAGGAGTTATGAGGTGCATATCTTCAACCTGAACAGGGACCTCCTGGGTCAGAGGCTGCGCATCCACTTTATTGACAGGATCAGGGAAGAAAAGAAGTTTCCCGGCGTGGAGGCCCTGCGCCTGGGCATCATGGATGACATGGAGACAGCCCGGGAGATCCTCGCCAGGAGAACGCCCCTGCTCTTCCCGTAGGCATCAGACGCACTCATCCCTGCTGCTTCCTTCACAGGCGTCTCCTGAGCACTGCCCGGACCTGACCATCTCATCAACCCGTCTGAGCATATCGTCAATGTATTTGTCCTCATTGCGGAGGATAGTAAGGCAGATGCTCACGGAAAGGGGGATTTCCTTTGCGGACTCAGCCTTCATCTCCTCCTTTGCCCTCAGGGCGATGGTCCGTGCCCCATCCCTGTCGATGCCGGGGAGGATCAGCAAAAATTCCTCTCCGCCGTATCTCCCGATGATGTCACTCTCCCTGATGATCCCCTTTAGCCTGTTGGCCACCCTCCTGAGGAGCTCGTCACCGAAGAGATGGCCGTAACGGTCATTCACATCACGGAAGTTGGTAATATCCAGCATAACGCAGCCTAATTCGCTGCCCAGCCTCCTCGCCCTTTCAAATTCCCCGGAAAAAACTGTCAGGATCTGTTTCCTGTTGAACAGGCCGGTGAGGTCGTCAGTAAGGGCAAGCCGTTCCATCTCCTTCATGACCTCTGAGGTCTTGATCATGAGCCTCCGGGAAAAGAGGTAGATGAGCCCCAGAAGAAGCGCTGTAGTGATAAGAGCCACAGACATGATGAGAAGGGCAGTCGACCGCAGAGAGGCCTGTATCTGCCCGACCTCGAAGCTGACAAAGCCGCCTCCTGCAATACCTCCCGGCTTCCATCCCTCCCGGCTATGGCAGTGCAGGCAGTCCTGTTGGGCAACCAGGGGGGCCATGTACCGGAAATAGGATTTACCTCCTGCGGTATAGACCCCGGAGACCTCCTTCACTCCCTGCTCAAAGAGCCTGAAGGCCTTCTCTTCGAATTCACCGGCTCTGCCCTGCCGGTTCAGGGGGCTCAGGCTGATATTCCGATAGGTAAAGAGCCCTTCCTCTGTGGCCTGCCCGACTATCGCCCGGCCCATGGAGTCATGGTCCTCAAGGGAAAGGACCCTGCCGTCCCCGGCAAGGATATCCGAGCCAACCCGGAAGGCAGTCTCGCCTTTAGCTGTTTTTTTCAGGACATAGACCCCTCCGTGAGAGGAGAGCCAGCCCCGGACAAGGGAGATGGTATTGAAGAGGGTCCTCGCCTTGACCAGGTTGTCCTCATAGATCAGATCCCTGGTCTTGGAGAACATGAAATAAAAAATGAGGGAGAGGACCGCCACAACAGCTATGACAGTGGATATGATAAAGGTCTTGTAGAATCTCTTCTCTCTTCCCAGGTGCATGGCTATATCCTCAAAGGGTCTACGTCAATGATTATTTTACCTTTTTTCATGGCCTTCAGTCTCCCCATGACCTCATGGGCGGCGTGGCGGACCGCCTTCCTGTCAGGGGACTTGAGGATGACCTGGAGGCAGCGCATACCCTTCCGGGGAGAAAAGACCTCAACAGGCCCCAGCATGACCACCTCTTCAGGGGGCTGGGGGAGCGCCTGCCTGACCCGGCCCATGATATCCTCCGTCTCACTGACAATGATACTCACGGCAATGATTCTTGAAAAGGGGGGAT
>JBAZFD010000180.1:0-5016 GCA_041653575.1 Thermodesulfovibrionales bacterium | reverse complement strand
CGCCTCAGCAGCACTCCCCCTCGCGCCGTCATCGCTGTAGCTGAGGGCAGCGATCAGACCATCCACAGCACGGGGATCGCCTATCTTTCCCAACGCCTCAGCAGCATTCCCCCTCACGCCGTCATCGCTGTCTCTGAGCCTATCGATCAGACCATCCACAGCACGGGGATCGCCTATTTCTCCCAGAACTACCGCAGCATCCCCCCTCACCATGCTATTGCGGTTAAAGAGCCCAAGGAGCAGACTATACCCAACACTGGGATCGCCTATCTTTCCTATCGCCTCCGCAGCATTCCTCCTCACGCCGTAATGGCTGTCACTGAGCGCAGCGATCAAACCATCCAGAGCACGAGGATCGCCTATTTTCCCCAGCGCCTCCGCAACGTTCCTCCTCACGCCGTCATCGCTGTCACTGAGGGCAGCGATCAGACTATCCACAGCACGAGGATCGCCTATTTCTCCCAGCGCCTCCGCAGCATCCCTACTCACGCTGCCAAGGTCACTGAGGGCAGCGATCAGACTATCCACAGCACGGGGATCGCCTATTTCTCCCAGCGCCTCCGCAGCGTCCTTCCTCACTAAGACAGCGCGGTCACTAAGCGCAGCGATCAGACTATCCACAGCACGGGGACCGCCTATCTCTTTCAGCGTATACGTAGCACTTCCTCTCAGCTTATGATTGGCGTTCTTAATGTCTTCTTCTATGATTGTGTAGAGCTGCTCATTTGCCCGTCCCACTGCTATTATGGTTACGCTAATGATGTGCAATGAGGGATAGCATTCCCATACTTTATGCAGTCGTCTTACTACCCGTGTTACCAAGGGATGGGGGCGATCATCTATTTCCGCAATACAGCGTCCAGCCAGAAGCAGCTGGGTAAAGAATATGTCATCCTTTTCATCAGTGATCATTTTCAACAAAGACATCGGGTCGGTCATCAACCCTGCCATTAGCGCCAGTGTTTCATGCCATTGATAGTCCCAGAAATGCTGCTTTGACTTCCCGACTCCCTCAGGGGAACGGCTCAGATAAGATGCTGTGAGATATTCCTGAAAAGTCCGATGGAGGAACATATATTCCTCCCCCTTCCGCTCAAGCTTGACGATAATGCCATCTTCTTCAGTCAGCTCAGCCATGAGGGAAGGGGCGTCGTAGTTTTTCAGAGATGTGGGACAATTGTCCGGTTTAAGGTACATCTCAATTCTGTCATACAACTCATCACTTGTAAACTTGTCCTGCTCCTGCTCGCTGAAATAATAAGCCAGTTCCTCAAGGAGCCTCTGTTTTGCTATTACTCTCCCTTTTGGCTGGTGCTGGCGCTCTCTCTTTCCCCTCCATTCTTCCAGCATGCAGTCTATGGCTCTTTTGTATATCTGGGTGCGCCGAGCAGGCAGTCCCAGATCCTCCGGGTAAAGGCTGCATATAAGCGACAGAATGAGAGGAATCTGGGCAAGGCCATGGATCTGGGGGTTGCTCTTCAACTCCCGCACCAGGTCATCCCCAGAGGCGGAGGTGAGCGTGCGAGATGCGCTCTTAAACCAGGTCCTTACGAATGTTTCAATCTGTTCTTGCGTAAAGGGAACAATCTCAACTTCTTTGGAACCGTTGAGGAAGCTACTGCTGTACCCCACAATCCGCGAGGTCAGGTAGATGCGGCAAGGATAATTCGGTATAAATCGATCATTGAGCTTTCTTCCGAGCTCATTCTGTTGATCATGGGCCACTTCATCAAGGGCGTCCAGGAGAAGGAGGCACATACCGGCACGCAGCTTTTCCCTTATGAGCGGGAAAATGCTTTTCTCAACTGTGGGGAAGTCCCGCGAGATCACTTCAGGGACAACCTCAATGACCTCTTTCCCGGAACTGGCGATATCGGAAAGCCTTATCAGCAACGGAAAAGTCAGAGACTCCACAGCATTTTTGAGTTCCTTGATATTTTCTATTCTGGCCTCTTCAAGCTTCCGCCTCTCTTTGTTCGCAGTCAGCGCAGCCTCCATCCTCAACAGTGCTGATTTGCCCATACCTGGATCGGAGAGGACCACAATGCGCTGAAGCCCCTTTTTCGCCTCTTCCCAGCTCACCTGATCACGCCGGGGCTCAGCCTCACCTCCCTTCATGGCATACATACGCTTCTGCGTATCCTCTGATTCAGCATAAGTCCAGGTGCTCTCTACCTTATGATGGTATTTTCTTTCAAGAGTGACATCAACAGGGATATAGAGTTCCTGCAGGGATACAGCTTCCCTTGAGTGAAAGAGCTTCGTCTCCTTGGAGCGCTTTTCGACCTCTGCCAGAAAAGACCGAATGGCCTTCGTTTGAGGCTCAATGTCCAGCAGGAGAAGTGTTTTGATGATATTGTCCCAGCGTATGATATAGCTTTCGTCCGGTTTGCTCGATTGAATTATGCCAACCACGCCGCCAAGTTCCGTTACCAGAACAGGGCCGCCGCTGGTTCCTCGCTCCACTTTGGCATCTATTTTATGAGACAAGAAGATTGAGCCTTCTTGGGGAACCTTGTTCCATGGATTGGTATACTTCAAAGGAGTTTTGTCCAGAGTGGAATATGTGTTTACCGGAGTGCTTCTGTGAATGCCTGCAGCGAATATCGGATAACCTTCGGGGAAATGTTTCGATATCGCTGTCTGGGGAAAACCGTAAACCATAATATCTGTCGTAACCGATTCTTCAGGATTGATTATGGGAGCAGCAGTGGCATCTTTTACAGGTATTGTAAGGATTGCTATATCAACCTCAGGGTCTGAGAGCTCTTCGCTCCAGCTTGCCTTGTGTCTTTGTCCATGGTACTCCACGTCCATCGAACCGAGAGCCATAATCACATGGTGGCAGGTGATAAGATAGGCCTTTTCCTGATCAGCCTTGATGACAAAGCCGGAGCCTGCAATCTTCCCATCAGCATCTATGACCTTGACCACGGATTCACGGAGCCTGTCAATGTCAACCTTCGCCATATCAGCCTTCCTTTGTTTTTCCAGTCACCCATTCAAGAGAGACCTTTACATTTGCCTGCGCCGTGCCCTTGGCAATAAAAGGAATTCCTGTCTCACCGCCAAGCTGCAGGCCGAACTCCAGTGATACTTTTTCAGGAGCAGGAATATCCGTGGAGGCTTTCAAGGTTTCCAACAAGAGTTGAGCGTACCCTCCCACCGTGCTCCGGATCATCTCCCTGAATTTCTCGGTACGTTGAGCTATGTCCATCTCGGGGCCGCCCTTGGCCGTGAGTGTATCCACCACTTCATCCTCATCATACTGGATATAAATTGTTGATCCATCGGGGGCGAGTATCTCTGTCACGTTCATGCCCATGGCTGACCTCCTCTGATAAATTCCTATACCAAATATAGCACGCTTTTAGAGGGATGCAGGTGAGACTAAGATACTCACGACTATAGAGGTCAGCGTTAATCTATATACAAGCGGGTGAAAGCTTGCGTCTTCAGAAGAGACCTCTTAGATACGATTTAGGGAGAAACAAGCAGCTACCAAATCTGTTTGATAGAAGCCGTATCAAAGCGTTGCAGAAAGCTGAAATCATTGCATGTTCCAGTAGCATGTGCCCTCTCCTTGAATTTCTCTGACGTTTCTCTTAGAAACAGAAGGTAAGAGTTTCAAAAGGGCGCAACCATTGAGAAGTTGTGGCTGAATCAAATGCCCTAAGGTGTCATCCCAGCGTTATATTCCGGCTGTAACCTTGCTATGGTTGCAACTTTATGAAACTTGCGACTTGAGATGCTGCCGGGAGAGAAAGCCGCCCTGACAGGGGCCGCAGGTTACACGCTGTTGAAGGAAAGGAGGGGCGATTCATGGGATGAGCGGCGTAGGGGACCCAAGACTTCTATGAATACCGCTGCTTCCTGTACTCCGCAATAGTTTCAGCTTTCCGCAACGCTCACTTTCCATTTCAATCAAACAAATTCAGGGGGTAAGAGGGAAAAGACTTCAAGATGTAACGGGAGGGCAGAAGGCAGTTTTTTAAGAAACAAATATTCTGAGCCACCGGCAGCTATAACGCCTGAGGAGGTCACATGTCTGGTCTGTATCCGACTGGCTTCCCCCCAGCGCTCAAGGCTCTTCTGGCCTTCCCACTTTCTGAACTCCTCAGATGATACCGCGCTCTTGCGAGAGGATCATCCCTGGTTCCAGTCTTCCGGAACCAGCGCCGGAGGCTTGGACCAAGGCTGTTCCACCAGCGCGTCCTGGAACCACTGATCGCGAAGGTTCGCGTGCTCGGTGACGATCAACTGGAAGCCGGGGGCGTCCTCCTGTGTGAACTTAAGCAGCAGCTCGAACAGCCGCCGGACTGCCTTCAGATCGGCATCTGCCTCCGTTTTCTGGATCGTACCATCGGCTTCCTTGTATACCTGCTCGGATGGGAAATATACCTGGGTTGGCTGGTCGACCAGCAGGAACCGTGGGATGGGGCGGTTGTTCTTGACTGCGAACAGGTGCAGGGCCAGTAGCGCCGAGAGGTGGTAGGCCAGATGGTTCTCGCCACCGCCGGTCCGGCTCATGGGAACCGGGCGTTCAGGCCGATCGAAGACGATCGTGATGTTGGCCAAGTCGAACCGCGCCGGGAAGTCTCGGAACTCTGCCGCGAACTTTTTGATGTATTGCGTTAATTGCGCGGAGATGATGTTCAATATCGAATTCAACCGTTCGTTGCTGTCATCCGCGCCGATGCGCTCTTCCAGATCCTCGACCCTCAGCTTGAGGCGGCGGTGCTCGCCCTCAAGTCTGGATAGTTCCTCGTTCGGAGCGAGGTTTTCCAGGAACAGGCTAATGCGGCCGACGACACGTGCGGCCGCGTTGTTGCGGGTGCCCATCTGAGCGATCAGCTCGTTGGCCGCTATTGCTGCGGAAAGTTCGGCTTCCTTCTCTTTTATTGCAACTGAGATTTCCTGTGCCTTGCCATCCAGATCGGACAGGTAGGCGTATAGCTTGGGACGCTGGCCGGTGACGATGCGCAATTCGGCGTCGAGCGATTGAAGTTCGGTGAG
>JBAZFD010000179.1:0-5023 GCA_041653575.1 Thermodesulfovibrionales bacterium | reverse complement strand
GCCTCTGGGGCGGCGAATTCCTGATCTGCGGCATCGATGGGTTCATCCGCGCCGGGCATATCTCCTCTGTCCCCCTTCCCGGAGGGGAAAGGGCCATAAAAGAGGGCTGGCGGACAGCGGTGAGCTTTGTTGCCGAATCCCTCGGGAAGAACGGGAGGGAGAGTGATGAGGTATGGAATATCCTTGAGGGGATAGGCTTTGCAGAGAGATACGGCAGGGAGAGGATCGGGACAATCCTTACAATCAGGGAGAAGCGGGAGTTTTCCCCTCTTGCGTCAGGTATGGAGAGGCTCTTTGATGCAGTCTCAGCCCTTATCAATCTCTGTGACAGGAACTCCTTTGAAGGTGAAGCAGCCATGGCACTGGAGGGGATTCTTCCCGAAGCCGCTTCATTCCCAGGTCCATCATACCCTTTCAGGATTGAGGAGGGAGAGCCCTTTGTCCTGGATACCTTCTTCATGATAGCTGCAATAACAGATGATCTGCTGGCAGGGAAGGGGCAGGCTGAGATCTCCCTGAAGTTCCATAACACCGTGATTGCAATGGTTGCAGAGGCTGTTCCATTCCTCAGGGAGAGATACAGCATAGACTGCGTAGCCCTCAGCGGCGGAGCCTTCCAGAACTCCTATCTCCTGGAGAACCTTCTCCCCCTCCTTGAGTTGCAGGGGGCCCGCGTCTTTTTCCACAAGGAGACGCCCTGCAATGACGGCTGCATCTCCCTGGGACAGGCCTATCTCGTCCGCGAGAGGCTCAGGGGGCGGTAGCCCTTTCTGTTGGTTCCGGGAATACCTTTCTCCGGCAGAGGGGGCAGAAACGAAACCCCTTCCTGTCTGTATCTGCAATTGAGGAGGAGAAGAACATGACGCACCGGGGATTTTTGCAGTGTTCAAGCCCGAAGGTGTGTCCCAGTTCATGGACCGCCTCTGTCATGATCCTCTTCATGAAGAGCTCCCTGTCCTCAGGGAGGCCATAAAATTCCTGTCTCAGCCGGGTGAGGGAGATAAGCGCCATGGGCCCCCTGGCCACGCCGAAAACGAAGCTGAGCTCAGGCACAAAGAGGTCATGATCCATGACGCCTATGACCCTCTCGGACTCCCCGTAGGCTTCATGCCTCGTGAGGGCCAGGATAACAGGGTTTGCCAGGTACTGCCCTCTCTTTGTGTTGTGGGCATAATCCGGTTCAGGCAGGGAGTATCTCAGGCATACCTCAGTATGGAATTTGTCCGCGAGCCCTTTCCTGAGGGGAGCGAGGATGGATTTTTCTATATCTCCGATAGGGATCAGGCTGATTTTCACAGATCCATTATATCATTCCCCTTTCTCTTCCCGGCAGCTCTGTTCCGGCCTGACCGGGGGCCTTCAGGCAGCTCAAAAATCCACAGGATGCCGGTGATTGCATAGATTCTTGATAATTAAGAGAAAAAAAGGAGTTTATCCATCCTCTTTAGGCTGAAGGGCTGATAACTCTGAAGTTTTGTTTATAAGGTTGCTTGTGTGCTTATATTCATATTGACAATTCTTATAATTCCGTTATAATCTTTTTCCAATTGACATTTTAAAGCTAAGACCAATATAGGGAGGGGCTTGTATGGAAAAAGATAGCCTTTTGCATGATCTGTCTCAGAAAGGGGTCTCCCGCAGGGAGTTCATGAAGTTCTGTACCGCCATGGCTGCTGCCCTGGCTCTGCCGTCCAGCTTTGCTCCGCAGATAGCAGAGGCTATCGAAAAGAAAAAGAAGCCTACTCTCGTCTGGGTGGAGTATCAGGACTGCGCAGGAAACACAGAGTCTCTGCTGAGGGCGACAAAACCCACAGTGGCTGATCTCGTGCTCGATATCATTTCCGTTGATTATCATGAGACCATCATGGCAGCGGCAGGCAAACAGGCTGAGAAGTCCCTCTTTGATGTGATCAACAACCAGAAGGGCAATTATATAGCTGTCGTTGAGGGCTCCATTCCCATGAAGGATGACGGAGTCTACTGCACCATCGGCGGAAGGTCAGCCACTGACCTGGTACAACAGGTCTGCGGCAACGCCCTGGCAACCATTGCCGTCGGCACCTGCGCCTGCTACGGCGGGCTCCCTGCCGCACACCCCAATCCCACAGGAGCTGTGGGGGTGAAGGATGCGGTCTCAGGCATCAAGGTCGTCAACCTCCCCGGCTGCCCGGTGAACGTGGAGAACATCACAGCCACAGTCGTGCACTATCTCACCTTCGGGGCTCTGCCTTCTACCGACAGGCTCGGAAGACCCTATTTCGCCTACGGTGAGAGGATACATGACCACTGTGAGAGAAGGGCTCACTTTGACGCAGGCCAGTTCGTAAGGCAGTGGGGAGATGAGGGCCACAGGCAGGGCTGGTGCCTCTACCAGATGGGCTGCAAGGGACCCGAGACCTTCAAGAACTGCTCTGTGGTGAAGTACAACGAGGGCACGAGCTGGCCGGTCCAGGCAGGACACGGCTGCATAGGCTGCGCATCCCCCAACTTCTGGGATACCATGACCCCCTTCTACAGAAGGCTGCCCCATGCTCCCGGTGTGAGCATTGAGACCACGGCGGACAAGATCGGCCTCGGCCTTGCAGCCGCAGCGGCAGCGGGCGTGGCGGTCCATGCGGTTGCCAGCAGCGCGCGGAAGAGCGGCCATAAGGAAGAGTAAGAGCTGCACGGACATTTCCCAGGAAAATATACAGGAACAACAGATAAGGGAGGATAGTATATGCCGAAAATTGTAGTAGATCCCATTACGAGGATAGAAGGGCATCTCAGGATTGAGGCCAAGGTTGAGGGCGGAAAGATCGTTGATGCCTGGTCTTCAAGCACTATGTTCAGGGGTATTGAGCTTATCCTCAAGGACAGGGATCCCAGGGATGCCTGGGCCTTTACCCAGAGGATATGCGGCGTCTGCACCACCGTCCATGCAACCGCCTCGGTCAGGGCCGTGGAAAACGCCCTCGGGATCGTCATCCCCGACAACGCCAGGATCATCAGGAACCTGATCTCAGGCATCCAGCAGGTCCAGGACCATGTGATCCATTTCTACCATCTCCATGCCCTTGACTGGGTGGACATTGTCAGCGCCCTCAAGGCAGACCCGGCAAAGACATCGGAACTGGCCCAGTCCATATCCGACTGGCCCAAGTCATCAACCACCTACTTCAAGGCCATTCAGGACAGGATCAAGGCCTTTGTGGAGAACGGACAGCTCGGCCCCTTTGCCAACGCCTACTGGGGACATCCTGCATACAAGCTCCCTGCCGAGGCGAACCTCATGGCAGTGGCACACTACCTTGAGGCCCTGGACTGGCAGAGGGATGTGATCAAGATGCAGGCCCTTCTGGGCGCAAAGAACCCCCATGCCCAGACCTATCTCGTGGGCGGCATGTCCATCCCCATAGACCCCAACAGCGAGAACGCCATCAATGCAGGGAGCATTGCCTTCCTCAAGTCCAAGGCTGCTGAGGCCCTGGATTTTGTCCAGAAGGTCTACATCCCCGATCTCCTTGCCGTGGCCTCCTTCTACAAGGACTGGGCCGGGTACGGAGCAGGTCTTGGAAATTACCTCTCTTACGGAGATTTCCCCAATGACTGCGAGAGCAACACCAAGAACCAGTGGCTCCCCCAGGGGATCATCAAGAACAAGGACCTGGGCAAAGTCTACCCTGTTGATCACAAGAAGATCTCCGAGTATGTCACCCATTCCTGGTATGAGTACAAAGAGGGCGATGCCAAGGGGAAACACCCATGGGAGGGAGAGACAAACTACAAGTACTCCGGACCCAAGCCCCCTTACGAGTTCCTCGATACGGACAACAAGTACACATGGCTGAAGGCCCCCAGGTACGAAGAGATGGCCATGGAGGTCGGGCCCCTTTCAAGGATGCTCGTGGCCTATGCTTCAGGTCACAAGAGGGTGAAGGCTGTTGTGGACAGCGTGCTCCAGAAGCTGGGAGTGGGCGCTGAGGCCCTCTTCTCCACCCTCGGACGTGTTGCAGCAAGGGGCATTGAGACCCTTATTGTTGCCGAGATGCTGCCCCTCTGGATCGACGAGCTCGTTGCCAACATAGCGAAGGGTGATTACAAGGTCCACAACGGAGAGCTGTGGGATCCCTCAACATGGCCCAAGGAGGCCCAGGGCTACGGTTTCCACGAGGCGCCCCGCGGGGCACTGGGACACTGGATCATCATCAAGGACGGGAAGATAGCCAACTATCAGTGCGTTGTTCCCAGCACATGGAACGGTTCCCCGCGCGACGCCAAGGGGCAGAGGGGCGCCTACGAGGCCTCCCTTATCGGGACGCCTGTGGCTGATCCCAATAAGCCGGTGGAGATCCTCAGGACGGTCCATTCCTTTGACCCCTGCATGTCCTGCGCTGTCCATCTCGTTGATGCTACAGGTAAAGAGCTGAACATGATTAAGGTTCTTTAGGAGGCCGCCATGTTAAAGAGGGTCTATGTCTGGGAATTCCCTGTAAGACTGACTCACTGGGTGAATGTGCTGAGCATTGTGGCCCTGTCCTTTACAGGCTATTATGTAGGCGCGCCCTTTATTCACGCCCTTGAGGCAAAGACGTACCTCATGGGCTGGATGAGGCTCATCCACTTCACTGCCGCATACCTCTTCACCATCAGCTTCCTGGTGAGGATTTACTGGATGTTCGGGGGAAACAGGCACGCCAGCTGGCGGGTCTTCAATCCCTTTTCTTCTGAGAAGTTGAACGACCTTGTGGATATTTCCAAGTTCTATCTCCTTCTCACCAAGGAGCCACCGGCAGCGCTTATGAAGCCGGGCCATACCGCCTGCGCCACCTACGTCTACCTGGGCCTCTTTGTGCTCTTCATCGCCCAGATCCTGACGGGGTTCGCCCTTTATTCCATGAGCCACGTGGGCTTCCTCTGGACGATTCTCGGCGGCTGGGTCCTTGCCCTTGCCCATGAGCAGACCCTGAGGCTCTGGCATCACATCATCATGTGGCTGATGATCGTCTTTGCCATCGTCCATGTCTACATCGGCTGGTTTGTG
>JBAZFD010000178.1:0-5024 GCA_041653575.1 Thermodesulfovibrionales bacterium | reverse complement strand
GCGCATATCTGCCGCCTTAATTTCCGTCTCGGCGATATCTTTGCAGAGGCAGCCCTGAGGCTTATGGAGAAGACAGGCAGCAGCCCTTTCGATATCCATGCCATTGCCTCCCACGGTCAGACAATCCATCATATCCCTCCTGAGGGGAAAAAACGGGGATCAACCCTCCAGATAGGCGAATCGGCTGTGATTGCGGAAAGGACAGGCGTCCTCACCATCTCGGACTTCAGGACAAGGGACATGGCAGCCATGGGTCACGGCGCGCCCCTGGTTCCCCTGGCTGACCATATGCTCTTTGCGGAAGAGGGAAAGAAAAGGGCGGTGCTGAACATCGGGGGAATCGCCAATGTGACCATCCTCTCAGGTGAGCTCTCTGAGACCATCGCCTTTGACACAGGGCCGGGCAACTCCCTTATGGATGAGGCAGTAAAGATATACTCCTCGGGGAAAAAGGCCTTTGACAGGGGCGGCGCTATGGCGCGGTCAGGGAAAGCTCACAGGGGCCTGCTGGATTCCCTCCTCTGCCATCCCTATCTCAAAAAGAGGCATCCCAAGTCAACAGGAAGGGAGACCTTCGGCAGGGAGCTGGTGGAGGAGATCATGGAGATGTACAATCTCTCAAAAGAGAATACCCTCGCAACCATTTGTCATTTCACCGCTGTTACCATCCATGACGCTATTGCCCCTTTTGCCCCCCACGAACTGATTGTCACAGGCGGAGGGATGAAGAACCCCCTGCTCATGGAACTCCTTGCCGACCTCTTTGACGGGGAAGGGATACCGGTGAGACCCATAACAGACTTCGGCATTCCTCCGGAGGCAAAGGAGGCCCTGAGCTTCGCCATTCTCGGCTACCGGACGCTGACGCAGAGCTTTGGGAACGTCCCCTCAGCCACAGGTGCGCGGCACGACGCCATCCTGGGAAAAATCACCCTGCCATAACCGGGGTTTTTCTGCTTTGATGTAGATCTCATTCCGGCTTGTCCGGAATCCTTCTGGTAGTATAGAAACAGCGCAAAAAAAGATTCCGGAGAAGCCGGAATGACAGATAGAGGATCCAAAATGAAAAAAACAGTTGTTGAGATATTTGCCGATGGCGCATGCAGCGGAAACCCCGGCCCCGGAGGCTTCGGGGTCATACTCAGGGCAGGCGAGAAGTACAGGGAGCTGACAGGCTGCGAGGCCATGACCACCAACAACAGGATGGAGCTCATGGCTGTCATCACCGCACTTGAGGCGCTGAAGAAGCCCTGTTCTGTGCGCATCACCACAGATTCCAACTATGTGGTGAAGGGGATGACTGAATGGATAAAGGGCTGGCTGAGGAACAACTGGAAGAACTCCCAGAAGAAGGATGTGATGAACAGGGATCTCTGGGAGAGGCTCCTCAAGGCCTCGGAGCCCCATGAAATCGAATGGGTCTGGGTAAAGGGCCACAACGGACATTCTGAGAACGAGAGGTGCGATCAGCTCGCCACAGAGGCGATTGGAAACTGCCGGGGTTAGCCTTTTCTTCTGAACACCTTCCTGACCTCAAGCAATCCCACCAGCGCTGTGACTGCGATAACTGTTTCTGCCAGATAGGACGGCTCCAGGCTCGTGAGGCTGAATCTTTTACTGAGGAAGGGGACATAGAGACTGGCGGAGAGAAAGCCCATGGCAGCCACGGCCCAGAGGTTCATCACCCTGTTTCTGAAAATTCCAGAGGCAATAAGGGAGTCCCTATCAGAACGGCTCACAAAGGCGAGGGCTATGTGACCGATAATCCAGGCTGAGAAGGCAGCTGTCCGGCATTCCATGACTCCCATCCCGCTCCTGTATGACCAGAGGTAGACAGCCATCACCGAGAGGAAGAGCAGTCCTCCCTTGATCAGGATATCCCCGATCACCGCCGCGGTAATGATCCCCTCCTTCGGGTTGCGGGGAGGTCTTGTCCTGATGTCCCTCTCCTTCGGTTCTGAGACGAATCCTGCTGAAGCGGCGATGTCCATGAAGAGCTCAAGGATGATGATGTGGATGGGAGAGAAGGGCATGGGAGCCCCTATGACGATGGGGAGGAGGAAGACCAGAATGAGGGCGACCTTCACCGAGAGGTAGTAGGTGATCCCCTTCCTGAGGTTGTCGAAAAACCGTCTTCCCTCGAAGATTCCTTGGGTGATGGTGATGTAGTTGTCGTCTGCGATGACAATGTCAGCCGCCTCCTTCGCCACGTCTGTCCCCTTCATCCCCATGGCGATTCCAATGTCGGCAGCTTTCAGAGCGATAGCGTCATTCACCCCGTCTCCTGTGACAGCCACCACATCTCCGTTTTCCTGAAGGGCCTTCACGATCCTGTACTTGTGTTCAGGCGCCGCCCTGCTGAAGACCGAGACCCGTTTCACCGTCTCTCGCAGCTCCTCATCAGAGAGGGCGTCGAGCTCATTTCCCGTGAGGATTGTGTTGTCGTGCATTATTCCCACCTGCTCAGCGACGAAACCCGCTGTCTTCGGGTGGTCACCGGTGACCATGATGGTCCTGATGCCCGCCTCCATCGTGGCTGATATGGTCTCTGCAACGCCTTCCCGCGGAGGGTCCTCGAAGCTGATGAGCCCAAGGAGGGCAAGCCCTTTTTCAATTTCGGGAAAATCCTTCTTCTCCTCACCGGGACCGAGCCTCCGGGACGCCACGGCGATAAGCCTTCTTCCCTTACCCGCCTCTGCTGTCAGGGCATTCTCTATCTCCCCAGGGACAGAACCGCAGGCTTCAAAGACCTCCTCAGGCGCCCCGCTCATGAAGAGGGTGTAACCGCCCTCAGCCTCGCCTATGACAGTCTTTGTCTTTCTCCCGTCACCGAGGTTCCTCTGGCGGTGTATTCGGCCCTCTTTTTCCATCCCCAATTCCCCGGCCCTTTCCATGATTGCTCTGTCCAGGGAGGAGATGGAATAGTCAGAGATGGTCCGGATCGCTGCCCTGATGATTGCCTGTTGCCCCTCAGGCGGAAAAAAGGATGCGATCCTCATTCTCCCCTCAGTGATGGTCCCGGTCTTGTCGGAGACTATTATCGTTGCGTTTCCCAAGGCCTCGGCAGCCTTGAGCTTTTTGATAAGCAACCTCTGCCTTGATAGTCTGTAAGCGCCGAGACCGAGGACCATGGTAATCACAATGGGCAATTCCTCCGGTATGGTGGCAAAGGAGAGGGAGAGCCCTGTGAGAAGCATTGTCCTGAAATCATCGCCCCTGATAATCCCCAGGATGGGGATGGCCACAGAGAAGAAGAGTGCCACGTAAACCAGCTTTCCAGCCAGAGACTTCATGGCCAGCTGGAGAGGGGTTTTGGGCGGTTTCACCTCAGCGAGGGTTGCCGCAATCCTGCCGAAGCGTGTTTGTTTTCCTGTAAGGGATACAACAGCTTCTCCCTCACCGGAGACAACCACAGTTCCGGCGTAGACCCCGTCTCCCCTGTCCTTGTTCCGGGGAAAGGACTCGCCGGTAAGGGCTGCTTCATCCAGCTCTATGCCCAGGGAGGTTTCCACCATGCAGTCGGCAGCCACCATGGTCCCCGGCGTGAGGACCAGGAGATCTCCGGGGACCACCTCTTCGGCCTCAACCTCGGTGATCTGCCCGTCCCTGAAGAGTCTTGTTCTGGGCGCCGCGAAATCCTTCAGGGCCTCTATTGCCTTCTTCGCCCTGAACTCATTTGAGACTTCAACAAAGACCAGCGTGGCAATGACGGCGAAGATGGTGACTGCGTCTCCGATCTCTCCCCAGATGCTGTAGAAGAGGCCTACCACGAGGAGAAGCAGAATCATGGGCTCCGTCACCTCGTGCCGCGCCACCTTCCAGAAGCTGAGGCGCGAGGGCTGGCTGATCCTGTTCGTCCCGTGCTCAGCCAGCCTTTTCCGGGCTTCCTCTGTGGTGAGCCCCTTAATTTCTGCGCTATCAGCCATAAAGAAATTATACTTCCAAAAGCCCTGTTTTCAAGGCTTTTTGGAAGGGCTACCGTCGCAGCCCCGTGTTTCTGCGCGATTGAGAATGGCCTTGCCAGAAAAGTGTTGACAAGGGCGGGTCCTTTCAGGCATTATATCTTCAGCGGGGTGGAGCAGCCTGGTAGCTCGTCGGGCTCATAACCCGAAGGTCAGAGGTTCAAATCCTCTCCCCGCCACCAAAAAAATGAAGGGTCTGGGATTTCTCCCAGGCCCTTTTTGTTGTCTAAGCAGGAGTGTCATGCATAAACTGAAGAGAGATCCAACCCATCCCGGAGATATCCTGAAGCATGACTTCATGGAGCCGCTGGAAATCTCACAGACCCAGCTTGCCCATGACCTCGGCACTTCTTTCAGGACTGTCAATGAGATCGTGAACCATAAGAGAGGGATAACCCCTGAGATGGCCATCAGGCTGTCACGGTACTTTTCGACTTCAGAAGAACTGTGGATGAACCTGCAGGGCCAGTATGATCTCGCTGTTGCAAAAAGCAAAAAAGCGGGGATTCTCGATAAGATCAGGCCCTACCAGGAGCTGCATAGGCAGGCTGTCTGAAAAGGGGAGTTAGTATGGCTGAACGTGAAGACATAAGAGATAGAGCCCGCAGAGTCAATTCTCAAGCCCTTGCCGCGATAGATGCGTTTGACAAGTGTCTTGCGGCAGCTGGGATTTATGGCCCCTCTGTTATTACAACAGAAGACATGACCCCGGATGAAGAGGAAATGGCCCTTTTTGAGGGGTTCCTGAAAGAAGGCTATCCACCGGCACTGGCTGAGAAAAAGGCTGTGGAGTGGCTGTTTGTGATGAACAGCTTCATGAACGGGGATGAAAAATAGAAGTGGTGGCGCTTTTTTTGGTTCAGCATGAGCCTCGCTCCTCTTCACAGACCAAGGTTGTTATGTGAAACGGTGGGGCAAGGGTCAATGGCGTTCTCTTTGTTCATTATCCTCTTTTATGGTTCATCAGCAGAATCTGTGGGAAGCTTGCGGTTCTGGCAGATTCCCAAGTGTATGATATAGCGCGATTTTCATGACTTCGAAGTTTTTAAAACCGTAAGCTCT
>JBAZFD010000177.1:0-5029 GCA_041653575.1 Thermodesulfovibrionales bacterium | reverse complement strand
ATGCTGAGATGATGGTGCCGTCGTCAAGGTAATCCTCCCACCTGCCGTGAAACTCTTCTTTTCCCTTGAGGAGCCGGAGGAGCATCCTTCTGGTCTCCTGCCCGGCGTTCTCCTGGATGAACCCCATGTATGCCATGACAGTTTCAAGCCCGTACCGTGAGATGACCCCTGTCAGCTCGGCCATGCCCTTGTGGCAGGCTGCTATCTGAGCCCTGAAGTCAGCGATCCTCTCTGTGATGTTCCTCACCGGATATCTGTGGCCGGAGAGGATCGCCCTCAGCTCCTCCTCTCTGAAGACGCCCTCCCGCACCAGGAGAAGGTTGTCCACCAGCACGCCCTCCTCAGAGATGTGTGAGGCTGAGGGTGGCATTGATCCGGGTGTTGTTCCTCCTACGTCTGAGTGGTGTCCCCTCGCTGCGGTGAAGAAGATGAGTCTTCCAGCTTCAGTAAAGACCGGGCAGACAACGGTCATGTCAGGCAGGTGGGAGCCGCCTCGGTAGGGGTTGTTGGAGAGGTAGATGTCTCCGGGCTTCAGGCTATCGCCCTTTTCTTCCACGATTGCTCTCACTGTGTCCGACATGGCGCCGAGATGGACCGGGATGTGAGGAGCATTGGCAACGAGGTTTCCCTCTGCGTCAAAGACAGCGCAGGAGAAGTCCAGCCTCTCCTTCATGTTTACCGAGTGGCTGGTGTTCTGAAGGGTGGTGCCCATCTCCGTGGCTGTGGCCATGAAGAGGTTGTTGAAGACCTCAAGGAGCACGGGGTCAGCCTTTTCTGAGCGAACAGCGAGGGCCGCGCTTTCCTGTGACACCCTCCTCATGGTCATGATTCCTGTGTTTGCGATCTCCGCCTCAAAGGAGGGATCAACAACGATAGTGGTGCTCCGGTCAATGATCAGGGCAGGCCCCTGGATCTTCGCGTGGGCGGGCAGATCCTCCCTGAGATAGACCGGCGCATCAACAGGGCCATCGTTGCAGAAGAGTCTCTGCCTGCCGACGGGCCGGGGGGCTGCGGAGTCTTCCCTCCGCCTCTTATGATAGGGATGGAAGAACCCTGTTTGCTCCTCCATCTCAATCCGGGCATTAACTGTTTCCAGCCGGACTGCCTCGGGGCTGATCCCGAAGAGCCGCCTGTACTGTTCCATGAACTCCCCGATAGTCTCGTCGAACCCGCCATAGGCAACAGTGATGAAGGACTCTGTCCCCGTCGGGCGGAGGTCTATCTCCCTCCTGACCCGGCATTCCCCATGCCTCCCGCCCATCCCTGCTTCAAGCTCCGCAAAGATCCCTTCCAGCTCTGCATGTCCTTCCCTGGTGAAGGGCGTGAGGATGGTCCGTGCCTCCCTCGTTGCGGGTTCCGCGAGACCGATGCCGTAGGCCGACATGACGCTCCCCAGGGGATGGATGACGACCTGATCCATCTCCAGGAGTGTTGCAAGGGAACAGGCGTGCTGGCCCCCGGCGCCGCCGAAGCAGAGGAGGGCGTAGTCCCTGATGTCCACGCCCCTGGAGACGGAGATCTCCTTTATTGCCATGGCCATTCGCTCGTTGGCGATCCTGAGGAATCCCATTGCAGCCTCCTCGGGGGAGAGGCCGGTACCCAGGGATCTGTTGATTGCATCGGCGAGAGCACGGAACCGCTCCCGCGTGCATGAGGCATCGAGGGGTGAGTTTCTGTCCGGGCCGAAGGTGGCGGGGAACTGTTCCGGGATGATCCTCCCGGTGAGGAGGTTTGCATCGGTGACGGTGAGGGGACCGCCGAAGCCGTAGCAGGCGGGACCGGGAAATGAGCCTGCCGACTCCGGCCCCACGGTCATCTTCGCGCCGTCGAACCCGAGGATGGAGCCGCCTCCGGCTGCAACGGTGACGATGTTGAGCATCTCAGTCTGAAGGGGAATACCCTCAACCGTTTTCTCGCAGATTCTCTCCAGTCTGCCGTCGAACCTGCACACATCGGTGGATGTCCCTCCCATGTCAAAACCGACAACACCCCTGATGCCTGCCTCTTCAGCGATGCGGGAGACCGCGATGACACCGCCCGCCGGACCGGAGAGGATGGCCCTCCTGCCTGAGAAGGCCTCAGGCGGACAGAGGCCGCCGCTGCTCTGCATGAACGCAAGGGGGATATCGCCTGTCTGTTTTTTTATGCCCTCCAGGTATTCGGTAAGGGCGAGGCTGAGATAGGCGTCCACGAGGGTTGACTGTCCACGCCCCACGATTTTGATGAGGTTTGATGTCCGGTGAGAGAGAAACACAGCGGAGAATCCCTGGTCTTTCAGGATCTCAGCGCATTTCAGCTCATGGGCCGGGTTCCTCCATGAGTGCATGAGGACAACAGCCACGGCCTCAATCCCTGATTTCCTGAACCCTTCCAGGTCCAGTGAGAGTCTTGCTTCGTCAAGGTTTCTGAGAATGCGGCCGTCGCGGTCTGTCCGTTCATCCACTTCGATCAGGTCGCGGTAGAGGGGATTTGGCTTTCTGATGCAGAGGCTGAATATGTCGGGCCTGCTCTGGTAGCCGATGTCGAGGAGGTCGCGGAACCCCGCTGAGATGAGAAGGCCGACGCGGCATCCCTTTCTCTCCAGGAGTGCGTTGGTGGCAACGGTTGTGCCGAAGCGTATGCCCCTGATCTCCTCCCCAGGAAGCTTCCCTCCTGGCCTGAGGCCGATCATCCGCCTGATCCCCTCGATGGATGCGTCGTCATACTCAGGCGAGCGGGAGAGGAGCTTCAGGAAATGATACTCCCCTGCGGGATCAATCCCCACCACATCGGTGAAGGTCCCGCCCCGGTCAACAGCGAACCGCCATTTGCCTTGTTCTGTATTCATTCAGGAGATCGGAGGTTCAAAAGGCCGGGAAACTTCCCGGCCTTTCAGAAATGTGATCTACAGGATCTCTGCGATGGTCGTCTTGAATATGAGGGTCTTGCCTGCCAGGGGGTGGTTGCAGTCAAAGGTATAGGTGGTGTCTGTCTTCCCAATAACCGTCACGTTGAGGGGCATTCCGTCAGCCCTGTAGAGCTGGACCTGCTGGCCCATATCAAGCTCCACATCCTCTCCCAGGTTCTTCCTC
Source organism: Thermodesulfovibrionales bacterium (assembly GCA_041653575.1). GTDB lineage: Bacteria > Nitrospirota > Thermodesulfovibrionia > Thermodesulfovibrionales > Dissulfurispiraceae > JBAZFD01. Next base: position 1,958 of record JBAZFD010000177.1, on the reverse strand, counting down.
TCAAAGGGGAAGACGCGCTGTTCATCGCGGGGACCGTAGGCCAGCTCAGTTGGGATGGTGATCGTCTTGGTCTCACCAAGTGCCATGCCGATGACCTCATCCTCAAGCCCCTTTATGATCTCTCCCTCGCCGACGGTAAACTCCAGAGGGCTGCGGCCCTCAGAGGAATCGAACACCGACCCGTCCTCCAGCGTACCTGTGTAATGGATGCTGATCCTGTCTCCCTGCTTTACTGTTGCCATACCTGCTCCTTCATTTTTGATCCACTATTATACCCTATAGGCGCCTTCGCCCTCTTCAACACAGCATCCAAGGGAGAAGATTTTTAGGTCTGCAAATCTTCCCTTTATCAAGGGGAGGGGGATTGGAGTCAGGTTATAATCAGAGTGTACCAGTTAAAAAGGAGGCTATGTGTTTTCCATCCACGAAAGACTGAAGGCCGACACCCTTGAGATAACGCGGCTGGGGCTCTCCCGTCTGCTCCTCATGAACGACAGCTCCCTGCCCTGGCTCATCCTTGTCCCTGAGAGGGAAGGCGTAACAGAGATCCACCAGCTCAGCGCAGATGACCGTTCCTCCCTCATGGAGGAGATCGCCCTCGCATCCAGGATGATCCAGACCCTCTATGCTCCCGACAAGATCAATGTGGGAGCCCTGGGAAACCTCGTTCCCCAGCTTCACATCCATGTCATTGGAAGATACAGAACAGACAGGGCGTGGCCCGGACCGATCTGGGGCACAGGGCCTGTGGTCCCTTATTCTGAAGAAGAGAAAGAGGCGGTTCTCAGGAGATTCAGGGAGGCGATAGAGGGATGATCCCTCCCGTCCCCGCCTACATCCAGCTCTTCCCCACCCTCCGCTGCAACAGCTCCTGCGGGTTCTGCTTCAACAGGGGGCTCTCCCCGACCGCACAGATGGAGCTCCGGGAGTTTCAAAGGATCACTGACACCATCTCGTCCCTGGACATCAGCAACCTGGACATCCTCGGAGGAGAGCCAACCATCTGGCCTGATCTCATCCCGGCCCTTGACCACGCTGTTTCCGCCAGGCTCAGGGTGAGCATGAGCACAAACGGGAGCCGCGTCCCTGTTCTCAAAGAACTCTCATCGAGGTTTTCCAGGGAAGCGTTATCCATCGGCATATCCATAAACAGCGCGGAAATCAGCCCTGATCTCCATGCCTACATCATGGAGCAGCACCCGGTTATCAAGACCGTCTCAGACAGGGATTCTCTTGTCGCTGACGCCGCCCTCCAGTACCTTGAGCTCCCGGAGCTCACCTATTACCTCATCTACAGGGACGCCCTCTCAGAGGCGGAGCTTGGGGACGTGATGCCTTTCCCGCATTATCTTCGCAGGCTCAAGGAACTGCAATCTGTCCATGCGAACGTGGACGGCGTCCACTGCGGCTTCATCATGGACAGGGAGAATCCCCTTCTCAAGGATGTGAGATGTCCCGCTGGAGTCACAAAGCTCTCCGTCATGCCCGACGGCTCTGCCTATCCCTGCTACCTTCTGGCGAGGCATGGGGAGTTTTGTCTGGGGAACATGCTTCAAGATGATTTTGAGAGGATCTGGCGCAATCCCGTGCTCCGGTTCTTCAGGGAATTCAGGGGGAATGAATGCCCCAGCAAATCCTGCGGGATATATTCATACTGTCACGGCGGCTGCCCGGCCATAAGCCTTATCATCCATGGGAACATTAAGGCCCCGGATCCGAGATGTATAGACAAAAGGGGCTCTTGACACAGCCCGTCTTCTGCTCTATATTTGAAACATGCTGAATCTGAATCTCCCTACAATGCGAATTAACTGGCAGGCATGGCGCAGGCGGGCCGTGGCCGGGAGGGGATTCGTTTAGTTCAGCAGGATAGGGACAGATCACCCAGGGGGCCACGGACAGAATCCGTGGCCCCTTTTTATTTTGGGAAAGAAATGCACAGGAGGTCTGCAATGAAA
>JBAZFD010000176.1:0-5033 GCA_041653575.1 Thermodesulfovibrionales bacterium | reverse complement strand
TATCTTCTTTGCCGATCTCGTGACTGCGCTCAACCCGGTGTTGCTCAACAAAACCTTTGGTGATGACAAAAAAATTACCGTAAAGAGTTTCAGCCTGAGAGGAGAAGAGGGCAGGCTGGTTATTGATCTTACCGCTACCGGAGATTTTGACGGTGGGTTAACGATCCTGGCGAAGCCGGTGTATAACCGGCAGAACAATTCGATTGCCTTTGAAAATGTCGATTTTGATACCAGAGACGCCGGGTTGCTGGTAAGTGTAGGCGGCTGGCTGTTCAAAAGCGCCATTCGTAGCACTATCAAGACGAAGCTCGACACCGCTGTCGTGGAGCAATTGGAGACGGCTCGCCTGAAAGCGTCCTCGGCATTGTCCAACCTGCACTTGGATGAACATGCTACTCTGACCGGAGCCGTCGCGTCGTTGTCTCTTGGTGATGCGACGGTGCTGAAGGATCGGCTGACAATTGATGTCATTGCCCAGGGCAATTCGAGTGTCAGTCTGAAATAAAGCGTCAGAGGGTTCTGGAGCAGGACATGGCAGTCCGGGCCCATATCCTGGTGAGCGCAGGAGCTTCCGGCTGAGAACCATCATGAGAGAAAATGCCTCCTGTATTTTTCCATCACCTCTTTTCTCTTCAGGAGCACGAGGAAGTCTGAAACGCCGAACTCCTCATCCCATGCCGGCTGGCCTGCGATCTTCGCCCCCATTCTGAGATATGAATGGAGCAGTGCCGGGATGTGAGGGGCTATGGCCTTCCTGTCGTACTCCTCTGTCTCCCTGAAGCCGGGGACTTTCTTGATGGGGTGGACCCTGCAGGCCTCATCTGCCAGGTAATTCCTCTTCAGGAGGGCATAAATGCCGCTCACGATCAGGGGGTTGATGGTGTGTATGCTGCCGCAGCCGAAGAGATGGTCTACGCGGTGCTCTTCCACATACCTGGCTATACCTGCCCAGAGGAGCCCGAGGACTGCGCTGTTCCTGTAGTCCTTGTGGACGCAGGCCCTTCCCAGCTCTATTTTTTTCCCCGGCAGCCGCTTTATCCCGGACATCTCGAACTCCTGCTCGGAATAGAAGCCGATGCCGTCCTCTGTCCTTGAGCCGGGGAGTATCCTGTAGGTCCCCACGACCCTGTCCCTGGCGGTGTCGACAATGATGATGTGATCGCAGTAATGATCGTATTCGTCTGTGTCGAGCCCTGTGAGATAGGATGCCGGGAGCCCTTCCTTCAGCTCAAGGTTGAACACCTCGAACCTGAGCCTCATAGCCTTTTCTATTTCATCCTCCCTCTCCGCCTGCCTGATCATGAGAAGGGACTCACCCTTTTCAGTATTACAGGGAATCCTGGAAACCATAGCACACCTCCCTTTGTGTTGACTCCTGTCATAGTACCGATGGGCTGTTACGGGAGTATGGAGTGGCGGTTACGTTTCTGTGACAGGTGGCGCTCGCCATAGTAAAGGCGCAGTATTTCAGAGTTTTTTTTGCAGTGGCAGAGATATCACAGAGTTGTAACGGGAATGCAATCAGCAGGAAATATTTGTGCTGCATACTATGGCATCATTTATCGAAGGAGGTTTGCCATGAATCTGAATGACCTGATCGAGCAGTTGGCCTGTGAGCTTTATGTCAGGAGCGGAAGGGAAGAAGGGCGTGACCTGAACAACTGGATAAAGGCTGAAAGCGTAGTGATGAGCCGGTACCAGGAGTCAGGAGATCTGGATGAGATCCTCACATCCGCCGGGAATGGATTGATCACTGCCTGACACTGTCCCGCCATCTCTCTCTGATTCTGCCTGACAGCGTTTTGCTTCCCAACCGGAAAAGGGACGGCCAGAGGCCGTCCCTTTTCCTTGCCTTTTAAAAGAGTTGGGCTGCCGAGCTTGAGCCTGTGGATACGCTCTGGAGGAGCCTTCCGCCCTGCTCTGCAAGGCGGGACCTCACGCTGCTCCGGAGATTGAGGTAACAGAAGTTCTCCTCGTTGATGAACCGTCCGATGAGGTAGGCCAGGCCGTTGCTCATGGAGTCCAGGTAGGGAGTGTCTATCTGGTTCAGGTCACCGGTGAAGACAATCTTCGTGTCCTCGCCGCAACGGGTGATGATGGTCTTCACATCCAGAGGCCGGAGGTTCTGCGCCTCATCAACGATGAAGTACCTCCTGGGGAGGCTTCTTCCCCTGATATAGGTGAGGGCCTCGACCTGAAGGATTCCTGAGTCGAGGAGATACTGGTAGCTCTTGTACCGTGACACAGGGGCGTTGTCCTTCTGGCCCGAGGGGGTGTTGACGATTACCTCAAGGTTGTCGAATATGGGCTGCATCCACGGACCGAGCTTGTCGTTGATGTCTCCGGGAAGGTAGCCTAAGTCATTCCCCATGGGAACAACAGGCCGTGCCACGAGGACCTGCTCGTAAAGGGGCGACCTCTTCGTGGTCTGGTGGATGGCTGCGGCAAGGGCGAGCAGGGTTTTCCCCGTGCCCGCTGCCCCTGTCAGGGCCACCACCTGGATATCAGGGTTCGTGAGAGCGTCTATGGCGCACTCCTGTTCCAGGTTACTGGGGGCAATGTTCTCAAGGGATTTTGCCCTTTTGATCTTCAGGTGGCCGTCCTCTCCCAGGAGCCGAAAGATATCATCCCCTGACTGGAGATACCGGACAGAGAAGATGCCGTTGGTGTAGTCAGCTTCGGTGAGGACCCTGCCGTATCTCTGGAAGAGGCTGCTTTTGTCGTTCTTGTAGTCCTCGGCATAGAGGCCGAGAGACTCAGCCTTGATCCTTACAGCCGTGTCTTTGGACACAAGGATCACCGGCCTGTACCTGTCCCTGTTGCTGTTCTCCTGGATTGAAAGAGCGGTCCTGATGATGGCGTTGTCTGCTGAGATCCCCTCGGAGAGGTGGGGGATGTATTCCACTGTCACGGTCCCCCCTGTCTCAAGGGATACCCCTGCTGAGATGTTCCCATTCTCCCTGAGGCCGTCGATCTGCTTCAGTGCCTGCCGGGAGGAGTAGGCGATTTCTCCGGGTCCTTTCTTGAGCCTGTCCAGCTCCTCGATGACAACCATGGGAATGACCACACTGTTGTCCTGGAACTTGAAAATGCTCTCCGGGTCATGGATCAAGACGTTTGTGTCGAGTACGAAGGTCTTCCTCAAGAGGCCACCTCCGGAATGGTATTTGTGTTATCAGAATATCATGAACAACGTTACAGCGATATTACATGTCTCAAGCAGCTCCAGCCGCTTTTCAATCAATATTTCACGAGCCAAAAAGGGGGCAAGGACAAGCCTTACCCCCGAAAAGAGATCCTAAGAGTTGTCCGGATCAGGCTCTTAGAAGTTCACGCCACCCACGATGTTCATGGAGAGATTGAGGACATTGTTAAGAATGCTGAGAACATTGCCGAGAATGGAGTCAAGAATTGCAATACCTGTCATTGAAAGTTCCTCCTGAATTTGTTGTGGGTGTTTGTTTTCCTTTCATCCATGGGCGGTATTAGCCCAGGAGTCCGCCGAGGAGATTCCCGCCGAGGATGCTGCCGATCAGAGACATAACCAGATTAAGAACTGTGTTCAGGATTTCCATTTCATTCACCTCCTTTCTACATCAAGTGTATCAACAGTCTTAAGTCTACAGGAATTGCAGGACGGCTTAAAACGTACATTTCGTTACGATTCAGTTACGGTTTTGTTACAGCCCCAAAGAGGGCTTCGGGGACAAAATTACTAAACCATATTGCTGTCATTCCCGCTTGTCGGGCATCCTTCTGAAAAGCCCAAAAGGATGCCGGACAAGCCGGCATGACAGATTGCTTTCCTCTGAGGCTTTATTATCCTCTGGATCAGTAAAAGCTGTTTCTATAGAGCGCAGGAAAAAGAAGGCCCCGTGGGAAAACCGGGGCCTTTGAGTGGGGGGGGTTATGAATACGTCTCTGTACAGGAAAAGAACTGGGAGATGTAGACCTTGCACCACTCCCAGTCGTTTCCCAGGCAGCGGTTATCGCTGGTGCAATGGATATCTTCAGGCTCAATACCCGCTAATTCGCATATGTTCTGTGTATAGTTGGGACACACTTTGCATCACCTCCCTGATAATCTTTTCGCCAGAAAGACAGGACAGTCATCAAAGTCCTCCCTCAGGCAATACTTCAGCCTCATCTCCATACCTACGGACATGGAGGAGCAGGAGGCCCCGCATATCTCGCTCTCCCTGTCGCAATAAGGACAGAAACTGTCGTCATCGTACCAGAGATGGGAATTGCCGGGAATCTGCATTGCATAAGCCATAGAATCCTCCATTTTTTCTTTCCTAACTATTCAGCAAAATAATTGGTGATCTTAGTGTACCAATCTGATGTTACAAGGCTGTTTCAGGAGCATGAAAATTCCTTTTCATTTCCAGTGCATGGCGATGAGGACGGAGCCGGCAATGATGATGATCGTAATAATGGTATCTTCCACCTTTTTTTTCATGAGATCACTGTTCATACTGCGCCTCCTTCGTCCTGTCCGGTGAAAATATAATGGCTACCGTCCTCAGTCCCCCTATGACCAGAAGAACCAGCGCCAGTGCTGCCATCTCCGGGGGAGACATGGTATGCCGGTAGATCCCTACCATGATCTCCCTGATGATGAAGACGATGCCCGCATCGGTGATGAAGGTGAGCTTCAGCCTGTTGGCCTCAAAGTACTCGATGATGCTCTTCAGGAGTTCCACCACAACAAAGAGGGAGAGGATTCCCGTGACCATTGTGTCGAAGCCGGTGGAGATCTCATGGCTGGTGAAGACATCGGAGAGACTGAGGATGAGCCTTGCCATACCGATCAGCAGCGTGAGGATGACAAGAGGGATCATGAGCTTGATGATGATGTCTACGACCTGTTTGAATATTCTCATACGTAGAGTATAGGCCCCTGTTGTTACAGGGGCATGAAGGGAGAGTTACTCTTCAGAGAAGATCAGTCCCAGGCAGTGACTGTCCTCATGAGCCGTGTCTTTATCATCCTGACACCGGCCAGGGAAAAGAGGGGAGCGGAGCAGGGG
>JBAZFD010000175.1:2410-5078 GCA_041653575.1 Thermodesulfovibrionales bacterium | reverse complement strand
GAGGGAGGTCGTCCAGTGCGAGCTGAACCTTGAAATGGCAGCCACAGAGGAGATGGTGAGGATCGCCCTTGCCACAAGGCCGGACATGGTCACCCTCGTGCCTGAAAAAAGGCAGGAGCTCACTACCGAGGGGGGCCTTGACCTCATGGGACAGAAGGCGAACCTGAAGGAGACGATCAAAAAGATCAAGGATGCAGGCATCCCGGTGAGCCTCTTCATCAATCCCCATATCATGGACGTGGACATCTCAAAGGAGATTGACGCAGACATGGTGGAGCTCCACACAGGCCTTTACGCCAATGCAAAAGGGGAGAAACAGGCGTCGGAGCTCCAGAGGGTAAGGGAATCGGCAAAGGTGGCGCAGAAGCTTGACCTCCTCGTGAATGCAGGCCACGGCCTGAATTACCACAACGTCAAGGGAATCGCCTCAATCCAGGGAGTCAGGGGCCTCTACATCGGCCACAGCATCATCGCCCGTTCCGTGCTCGTAGGCATCAAAGAGGCAGTGATGGAGATGAAGGGTCTTATCGCAGCGGTAAAGGCTGAGTAGTCTTTCCCGTAGCAGTAATTTGTCACCCTGAGCTTGCCGAAGGGTCTCATGGTTCGACAAGCTCACCATGACATGCACAGCTGTCTTTTCAACAGGAAGGCCCGGAGTCTGACCGCCTCCGGTTATGGTATACTCCATGTTCAAGCGGTCTCAATCGGCGTATTCAGCCTGCCGCATTACCCTTTTACAACAAAGAAAAACCTGAGAGGATTCCAATATCATGAGCAACGAGCCGAACAAGATTATCTACTCCATGATCGGGGTAAGCAAGTTTTACGACAAGAAGCCTGTGCTGAAGAACATATATCTCTCCTACTTCTATGGCGCGAAGATCGGCGTTCTCGGCCTCAACGGATCGGGAAAGAGCTCCCTTCTCCGCATCCTTGCAGGCGTGGACAAGGACTTCAACGGCGAGACGGTCCTTGCCCCCGGCCACACCGTGGGTCTCCTCCAGCAGGAGCCTCAGCTTGATCCCGCCAAGACAGTTAGGCAGGTCGTTGAGGAAGGGGTCCAGGAAGTTGTTGACGCCCTGAACGAGTACAACAGCATCAACGAGCGATTTGCAGAGCCCATGTCTGACGACGAGATGGACAAGCTCATCGAGAGGCAGGGAAAGGTGCAGGAGAAGCTCGACGCCATGGACGCCTGGGACCTGGACTCCAGGCTGGAGATGGCCATGGACGCCCTCCGCTGCCCTGCCGCTGATACGCCGGTGACGCTCCTCTCAGGCGGAGAGAAGAGGAGGGTGGCCCTTTGCAGGCTCCTCCTCCAGAAGCCTGATATCCTGCTCCTTGACGAGCCCACGAACCACCTCGACGCAGAGTCTGTGGCCTGGCTTGAGCACCACCTCCAGTCCTACCCCGGCACGGTCATCGCCGTGACCCATGACAGGTACTTCCTGGACAACGTGGCAGGCTGGATCCTTGAGCTGGACAGGGGAGAGGGGATTCCCTGGAAGGGGAACTATTCCTCATGGCTCGACCAGAAGAAAAACCGCCTCCAGCAGGAGGAGAAGGCTGAGAGCGAAAGGCAGAAAACCCTCCAGCGCGAGCTTGACTGGATCAGGATGTCTCCCAAGGGCAGGCACGCCAAGTCCAAGGCCAGGATCACCTCCTATGAGTCTCTCCTGAATCAGGACGTGGAAAAAAGCGCAAAGGAGATGGAGATCTACATCCCCGCAGGACCGAGGCTGGGCAACCTGGTCATCGAGGCGGAGAATGTGACAAAGGCCTTCGGCGACAACATCCTCATGGAGGGGATGACCTTCTCCCTCCCTCCCGGAGGCATCGTGGGCATCATCGGCCCCAATGGAGCGGGAAAGACCACCCTCTTCAGGATGATCACCGGCCAGGAGCAGCCTGATTCAGGCAGCTTCAGGGTGGGCGAGACGGTGAAGCTGGCCTATGTTGACCAGAGCCGCGACGCCCTTGACCCGAACAAGTCCATCTGGGAGGTTATCTCCGGTGGTGAGGACCTGGTCCAGCTCGGCAAGAAGCAGGTGAACTCCAGGGCCTATGTGGCAAAGTTCAACTTCTCAGGTTCTGATCAGCAGAAGAAGGTCTCCATGCTCTCAGGCGGAGAGAGAAACCGCGTTCACCTCGCCCGTATGCTGAAGGAAGGGGCAAACGTCCTCCTCCTTGACGAGCCGACGAACGATCTCGACGTGAATACCATGAGGGCGCTTGAGGAGGCCCTTGAGGAGTTTGCAGGATGCGCCGTGGTAATCAGCCATGACAGGTGGTTCCTGGACCGCATCGCCACCCACATCCTCGCCTATGAGGGCGACAGTAAGGTAGTCTGGTTCGAGGGGAGCTATTCCGAGTACGAGGCAGACAGGAAGGCCCGCCTCGGCGCAGCTGCTGACCAGCCCCACAGGATCAAGTACAGGCACCTGACAAGGGGATAAGACAGAACAGTCCATGAACAGAACTCTGACAGACCTGCCTGGGCGGTTGTCCCAGGCAGTGGCGCTTTACTGGTCAACGCGGGAGAACCAGGCCAGGAAGCAGGCAAGCGCAGGCCGGGCAGACCAGGGGCTCAGGAGCGCTGTCACCGGCGGGGCGCAGATGGACGGGTTCATCTCCCTCTTCACGGAGATCATAGCGGCAGCCGGGGTTG
>JBAZFD010000175.1:0-2400 GCA_041653575.1 Thermodesulfovibrionales bacterium | reverse complement strand
CTGCATCTTCAACAGCAAACACCTTGAGTTGCCCGGTTTCTTCAGGCCCACCAAGGAATGGGACCTCCTGGTCATCAGGGACGGCCAATTGATTGCAGCACTCGAGGCAAAGTCGCAGGTCGGGCCCTCCTTCGGCAACAACTTCAACAACAGGACTGAAGAGGCGATGGGTAGCGCCCTGGACCTCTGGACAGCCTACAGGGAGGGGGCCTTCAACAAGACCGTGAAGCCCTGGCTGGGATACCTCTTCCTGCTTGAGGATTGCGCTGAATCCCGGAGGCCGGTGAAGGTAAGGGAGCCGCATTTTCAGGTTTTCCAGGAGTTCAAAGATGCATCCTATGCAAAACGGTATGAGCTCTTCTGCCGCAAGCTCCTGAGGGAGAGGCACTACAGCTCCTCAGTATTTCTCCTCTCCGGCAGGAAAGAGGGGCTTGAGGGGATTTCAAAGGAGCCTGCTGAAGACCTCACCTTCGATCTCTTTGCCCGTTCCCTGGCGGCCCACGTCGCCGCTTTCGGCAGGGATTAGGGATAAGCAACAGGATGGAGCAGACGAAAGAGATCACAACGCACCGCCTGATCCAGGGCGATGCGCGCTCCCTCGCCTTTATCCCCGATGCCTCTGTTCACCTTGCGATCACCTCACCGCCCTACTGGTCGCTGAAGAGATACAATGAAAACCCTGCGCAGCTGGGCCATATTGCAGACTACGACCGGTTCCTGGCTGAGCTGACGCGGGTATGGGAAGAGGTGTACCGCGTGCTCGTCCCCGGAGGCAGGCTTGTCTGCGTTGTGGGAGACGTCTGCCTGTCGCGGAGAGAATACGGCAGGCATCTTGTAATGCCCTTGCATTCCGACATCACCGTACTCTGCCGCAGGATCGGCTTCGACAACCTCAACCCCATTATATGGCACAAGATCTCCAATGCAAACTTCGAGGCGAATAAGACCGCGAAATTCCTGGGAAAGCCCTACGAGCCGAACGCCATCGTCAAGAACGATATCGAGTTCATCCTCATGCAGCGGAAGCCCGGCGGTTACCGGAGACCGACTGAGGAGCAGCGCAGGCAGAGTATGATCGACAAGAACGATTTCGGCGAATGGTTCCGGCAGTTCTGGAGCGTCACCGGCGCATCCACCCGCCTGCATCCAGCGCCTTTTCCCTACGAGCTTGCCTACAGGCTGGTGAGGATGTTTTCCTTCACCGGGGACACGGTCCTCGACCCCTTTTCCGGCACAGGGACAACCATGGTTGCAGCAATGAAATGCGGCAGAAACAGCATCGGGATTGAGATAGACGGGGATTACTGCGCCATGGCACTGAACCGGTTGAAAAAAGAGGCAGCAGCGCTTGCGGAGGAGGTCTCGATAGAATTCCTCAAAACCAGGGGCAAAGGGTTGATTTCCCCTTCAGGAAAAAGAAATAGCAGCAAGGGAAGGATAGCCATGAAAGGGGATCCTCAGTAGTCTGATCCATTATGGCTGCTATTACGCGGAGGTAAACAAGAGAAATGACAAAAGAAACTGAGAAGACGAAAGAGCACAACGCGATCATAGCGAAAGAGCTTAATATAAAGGTCTGGCAGGTAGAGGCCACCGCCTCGCTCCTGGATGAGGGGGCCACGGTGCCCTTTATCTCCCGGTACAGGAAGGAGGCCACAGGGACGCTGGATGAGGTGGCAGTCTCGGCCATCAGGGACCGGCTGGAGCAGCTGAGGGAGCTGGACAAGAGGAGGGAGGCGATCATCAGCTCCCTTGAGGAGAGGAGCCTCCTCACCGATGAGCTGAAGGAGCGGATAGCGGCTGCTGAAACCATGACCGCCCTTGAAGACATCTACCTCCCCTTCCGTCCCAAGCGCCGGACCAGGGCCACTGTGGCGCGTGAAAAAGGTTTGGAGCCCCTGGCACAGAGGATCTTCAGCCAGGAAGAATTCGACCTCGCTGCTGAGGCTGCGGCATTTGTTGATGCAGAAAAGGGAGTTGAGTCAGCTGAGGATGCCCTTGCCGGAGCGCGGGACATCATTGCCGAATGGGTGAGCGAGGACCAGGCCTCACGGGAGAGGATGCGCGAGCTCTTTGTTTCCAAGGGGCTCATGAAATCAAAGGTCATCACCGGCAAGGAAGCAGAGGGGATCAAGTACAAGGATTACTACGAATGGGAAGAGCCTGCCTCCCAGGCCCCGTCGCACAGGATACTCGCCATCAGGCGCGGTGAGACAGAGGGGTTCCTCAGCTACCGGATTACCCCTCCTGATGAAGAGGCCCTGGCTCTGCTTGAAGGGCTCTTTGTGAAAGGCCCAGGCCCTGTGCCTGAACAGGTGCGGCTTGCCGTCCATGACGGGTACAAGAGGCTCCTCTCATCAGCCATGGAGGTGGAGCTCCGGCTCTCTCTGAAGAAGAAGG
>JBAZFD010000174.1:0-5106 GCA_041653575.1 Thermodesulfovibrionales bacterium | reverse complement strand
CTTTCCATCTCAGGGCTTTCCACAGAGGAGTTCGCCTTTATCGGCTTCCTCCCGCAAAAGACCGGCCAGAGGCAGAAAAGGCTTGCTGATCTCTCCCTGGAGGAAAGGACCCTCGCCTTTTATGAGGCCCCTCACCGCCTCCTGGATGCCCTCTCGGACATGAGAGATGCCTGGGGAGATCGCAATATTGTTGTGGTGAAGGAGATCACCAAGCTCCATGAAGAGGTCATCAGGGGGAGCATCCCATCTGTGCTCGATGCCCTTCAGGGGCGGAACATTGTCGGAGAGTATGTGATCCTTGTTGAGGGCAAGAGGAGGGAGTCGGTCTCCTTCGATGAGGCCCTTGAAGAGGTCCGCTCCCTTACCAGGAGAGGGGTCAAGAGAAAGGATGCAGTCAGGACTGTGGCCGAGGGGTACGGCCTGAGCAAAAAGCAGCTCTATGACAGGAGCCTCGGTCTGGAGGAAGGAGATGAGTAGGGCGGTCAGGACGGTCATCTTTTCTGTCATTGCCCTTGCCGGGGCAACGGCCCTTGCTGTTGTCACCGGGATCGTGAACCCGTCGGAGAGGGTAAATGCCCTCTGGATGGTAGTTGCCACAGCCTGCACCTACATTATTGCCTACAGGCTCTATGGTTCCTTTCTGGCGGCAAAGGTCCTCTCCCTCGATCCTGGAAGGGAGACCCCGGCAAAGAGGCTGAAAGACGGCGTTGATTACCATCCCACGAACAGGTGGGTCCTCTTCGGCCATCACTTTGCGGCCATTGCAGGCGCAGGCCCGCTCATAGGCCCCATGCTGGCTGCCCAGTTCGGGTACCTCCCCGGATTCCTCTGGATCATCATAGGCTCGGTCATGGCAGGCGGGGTCCATGACATGGTCATCCTCGCAGCCTCGGTAAGGAGAAACGGGAAGTCCCTGGCCCAGATCGCCAGGGATGAGATCGGGCCTGTGGGCGGGATCGCTGCCTCCTTTGCGATCCTTTTTATACTCATCGTCGCCCTTGCAGGTCTTGGCCTTGCTGTTGTGAATGCCCTTGCAGACAGCCCCTGGGGGACCTTCACCATCAGCCTCACTATTCCCATCGCCCTCTTCATGGGCCTTTACCTCTACAGGATCAGGCCTGGGAAGGTGACTGAGGTGAGCATTATCGGCTTTGTTCTCCTCCTCGTGGCGGTCTTCTCAGGCCATTATATCCCCGGCTCCCCCTTGGCTTCCTGGTTCACCATCTCCAAGGGAGGACTGGTCCTCTCCATGGCGGTTTACGGCTTTATCGCCTCTGTCCTGCCTGTCTGGATGCTCCTCTGTCCCAGGGACTACCTTTCCACCTACATGAAGATCGGGACGGTGCTTCTCCTGGCTGTGGGAGTCCTGGCCATGGCACCTGAGATACAGATGCCTGCCACAACCGCCTTTATCCACGGCGGCGGGCCGATCATTCCGGGAACACTCTTCCCCTTCATGTTCATCACCATAGCCTGCGGCGCCATATCGGGGTTCCATTCCCTCATATCTTCGGGCACAACGCCGAAGATGATCGTCTCTGAGGGGGACATCCCCATGATCGGTTACGGCGCCATGCTCATGGAAGGTATGGTCTCGGTGATGGCCCTGATCGCCGCCACGGTCCTTATACCCGGCGACTACTTCGCCATCAATACCAAGCTCCCTTCTGAGGCCCTTGCTGCCATGGGCTTCCCTGTGGCGAGGGTCCATGAGCTCTCAGCCATGGTGGGAACCGATGTGACAGGCAGGCCCGGCGGCGCTGTCTCCCTTGCCGTGGGCATGGCCTCCATCCTTTCCTCCATCCCCGGCATGAAGGGGCTCATGCCCTACTGGTACAACTTCGCCCTCATGTTCGAGGCCCTCTTCATCCTCACCACCGTGGACACAGGCACAAGGGTGGCCAGGTTCCTCCTCCAGGAACTGGGCGGCAGGGTTTATGAGCCGCTCTCCAGGCAGAGGTGGATGCCGGGGATCATCATGACAAGCCTCGTGGTTGTTGCGTCATGGGCCTTTCTCATCCAGTCCGGCAGTGTCTCCACCATCTGGCCCATGTTCGGCGTGGCGAACCAGCTCCTTGCTGCCATTGCCCTGGGCGTGGGGACTATGGTGATCATAAAATCGGGGAAGGTCAGGTATGCCTGGACCACCTTCATCCCCATGGTTTTCATGTTCGTCACCACCTTCACCGCCTCATGGGGGCTCATGGGGATCTTCAGGGAAAAGGCCGTCAAGGCCCTATCTCCTTCAGATGCCTTGCACTACAGGCTTGACATGTTTCTCGTCTCCCTCATGGCCGGTCTTGCAGCCATTGCCCTTGTGGACATGCTCTGGAAAGGGTATCTCTATCTCAGGCAGGGGAAGGCCGCTGTCCCTGTGACCCCGGAGGCATGAGCCCGATGATCAGGCTCATAGAGTCCCTGAATATCTCATCCCTCCCTGTTGTCAACGCCCTTATCTCGATCATGGCCTTCATCATCCTGGCCAAGGCTGCTGACCTCTTTGTGGGAAAGGTCCTCAGGAGGTTCAGCAGGTTCACCAAGAGCGATCTCGACGACAGGATCCTCGACCTGATCCACAGGCCCGTTTTCTTCACCATCATCCTTATCGGTGTCACCCTTGCCCTTGCCTATCTGATCCCTGCCGTCGATCTCCTCTTCTACCTGAAGGGCGTCATCTACTCCGTCCTGTCGGTCATCTGGATGCTGGCTGCCATGAAGATAAGCAACATCCTTATCGAGCATTCCATCCACAGGGTCTCTGATGTGACCGGCCTGAGCAAGGACATTGTCCCCCTCATCGAGAATGTCTCAAAGATCGGTATTATCCTGGCCACCCTCATGGTCATCCTCTCGATCTGGCGGGTGGACATCACCCCCCTTCTGGCATCAGCCGGTATCGCAGGGGCAGGTGTGGCAATCGCTGCAAAGGACACCATCGCCAATTTCTTCGGCGGGATCAGCGTCTTTTTCGACAAGCCTTACAAGATAGGGGATTTCATTGTCCTGGACAAGGGGGAGAAGGGCGAGGTGGTTGCCATCGGCATCAGGAGTACGAGGATAAAGACCCTCGACGATGTGATGATTACGGTGCCCAACTCACTCATCGCCAACTCGAAGATCATCAATGAGAGCGCACCCACACCGAACCTGCGGATCAGGATCCCTGTAGGAGTTGCCTACGGCACGGAGATCGGGATGGTGGAGGAGATCCTCCTCGGCATCGCCATGGAGAACAGCAACGTCCTCATGGAGCCCCCTCCTACCGTCAGTTTTATCTCCTTCGGGGAGTATGCCCTCAACCTGGAGCTCCTCTGCTGGATCAGAGAGCCTGCAAGGAGGCTCAGGACCCTGGATGAGTTGAACAGGGCAATCTACAAGGGGTTCATGGATGAGGGGGTAAAGATACCCTTCCCCCAGCGAGAAGTCCATATAAAAACAGTCGATAGTTCCCAGTCTGCAGTCGATAGTCCACAGGCAGGAATATAGACTGAAGACCGGCGACTCTTGACTCCTGACTTCCTTTATCGGCTGTCTTTATTGAATTTATGGGCATTACGTGATAATATAACTGGACTTTTAACGGAAAGGACAATCTGATCTGATATGAAGAGAGTTAAACCCTTCCAGGGAATCCTGTATAATCCATCCAAGGTTTCAGGGGAGGACGTTATTGCCCCCCCCTACGACATCATTACTCCTGAGCATAAGGAGCTTCTCTACGAAAAGAGTCCCTACAACATAGTCCGCGTTGACTACGGGAAAGAAATGCCCGGCGACAATGAGGGCCTGAACAAGTACACCCGCTCCAGGGATCTCATGGATGCCTGGATGTCGGAAGGTGTCCTTATCAGGGATGACAGGCCCTCTTATTATGTCTGCGAAGTGGACTACGAGATCTTCGGCGAGAAAAAGAGGCTGAGGGGCATTCTTGCCCTGGTGAAGATTGAGGAGCTGGGTAACGGTATTTACCCCCACGAGGAGACCCGCAAGAAGGCAAAGGATGACAGGCTGAACCTCATGAGGGCATGTAATGCCAATGTGAGCCCCATCTTCGGCATGTACAACAGCCCTGAAAGGGTGACATCGCAGGTCATTGAAAAGGTCGGCGGAGAGGCCTATCTCACCGCAGAGGATGGCGACGGTGCTGTCCACAGACTCTACAGGATTGATGACCCGGAAAAAATTGAGTTGATAAACGGGGAGTTATCTGCTAAACCTATATTCATAGCTGACGGACACCACAGGTACGAGGTGGCCCTGGAGTTCAAGAGGGAGATGGAGAGGGCCATGGGATGGGACAAGGATGCGGTCCGCGAGCCCCAGCCCTGGGACTATGTGATGATGTTCCTTGCCAACATGGCTGATGAGGGGCTCACCGTACTGTCGGCTCACCGGCTGGTGAAAGGCTTGGACAAGGCAGAGGCCCTCAAGGCTCTGGAGCCTTTCTTCGAGATGCAGTCCCAGGGAATGGATGCAGAGGTCCTGCAGACCCTCAGGAGAGAGGGGAAAGGGTTTTTCGGCCTCTACCTGAAGGGCGAGGAGAACTGGCTTCTTCTGAGATTCAAGGGAGCGGAGCTTTCCCATATCCATCCCGCCCTCAGGGAGCTTGACGTGGTCACCCTGCATGAGCTGGTCTTCAAGGATATCCTTGGCAGCCGGGGAAGCGGTTCCGAGGGGTTGAGCATTGAGTTTGAAATGGATGTGAGCGAGGCGATGGGCGAGGTCAGAAAAGGGGAGTTCGATGCAGTCTTCTTCCTCAATCCTACCGTTGTGGCGGATGTGGAGCGGGTCTCCCTCGCCCATCTCAGGATGCCTCCCAAGTCCACATACTTTTACCCCAAGCTCCTTACCGGTATGGTCATAAACAAGTGGTAATCTGAGTCTTTCTGTAAGTTTTTGCTTATCTAATTCCTATAACGGAGGTCATTATGTCACTGAGGGTAGCAATCAACGGGTTCGGCAGGATCGGCAGGAATTTTTTCCGCACAAGCAAGGGATGCCAGGATTTTGAGATCGTTGCAATCAACGATCTTACCAGCGCAAAGACCCTTGCCCATCTCCTGAAGTATGACTCTGTCCACGGCAGGTTTGACGCCGATGTGAAGG
>JBAZFD010000173.1:0-5113 GCA_041653575.1 Thermodesulfovibrionales bacterium | reverse complement strand
GACTTGATATCATCGCCGATGACCGGGATCTTTCTCTCCTCGAACCGCCTGATCCATTCGTCGGTGGAGGCAATGAAAACAGGTATACAGTTGATAAACCCCACACCCGCCTCAAGGCAGGCTGCGGCGTAGCACTCCGCTGCCTTCTGCGATCCCACGGGGAGGTAGTTGATGAGCAGGTCAGCCCCGCTCTCCCTGAGGACCTTCACCAGATCACAAGGCTTCTCACTGGAAACCAGAAACCTCCGGTCTTCGGGATAGTCCGCCATATGGGGAGATACGCCGTCCAGCACCTCCCCCATCATGACCGTTACCGGATAGTCCGGAAGATCGGGATAGAAAACCTTTGTGCAGTTCGGTTTTGCAAAGACCGCCTCCTTCAGCGGCCTTCCCACCTTCCGCCTGTCTATGTCAAAGGCGGCAACCACTTCAATATCGCCGGGAAGGTATCCCCCAAGGTCGTAGTGCATAAGGCCAGTGGCCCTGGCCGGATGCTCCTTCCCAAGGGATCTGTAATATGCTATCCCCTGGACAAGGGAACTGGCGCAGTTGCCCAGCCCGGCGATGGCGATCCGTATTGTACCCATAGTGTCTCCTCACAGGCTCTTCAGATTGGAATATACCGCTACATCACAGCTCTCATGGATAGCAACAGACCGCAATGAACCCCCTTCAGGGGATCACCCTATTTCAATATGCCTCGGCAGGTCCTTGTTCGTCTTGGGAAGCGCTATGGTCAGGACGCCGTCACGGAGGGTTGCCCGTATCCGGTCATGCTCCACATCAGAGGGAAGGACAAAGGAGCGGGAAAAAAAGCCATAGGACCGCTCCACGCGATGGTAGCTCCTGCCCTCACGGTTCAGCCTCCTTACGCCTTTAAGCTTCAGGATACTGCCGTCCATATTGATGCAGAGATCAGACTCCCTGATCTCGGGCATCTCAGCCCTGACAACAAAGGAATCGACGGTCTCATAGATGTCCACCGCAGGCCTCCAGAAGGGAGACTCCCCGGCATGGGCATCCACGGCAAGCTTATTGATCACTCCCCTGAAGGAAAAAAGGTCCTGCATGAGATCCTCTTCATCCCTGTCCATAATTCTCACCTCATCACATCCCTGATAATACGAAAAAAGCCGCCTGAAATAACCGGGCTCCAGTTTTATAAATGAATTCATCCCCTCCTGTCAAGGGAATGGTGATGGATGAATTCCCCTTTTTTCAAGGTCCCTGACCTGCCGAGTATGTGGGCAATGTGGGAATCTATGGCGTCTCTCACGCCGGAGAGAAGACTCTCATGAGCCCGCATCCTGTGGATACGGGCCGGATTCCAGCCTATAAGGCTCTTGTAGAACCTCACCGTGCCGTCCGACAGCCTGACAACACCGCCGTCGCCGCCGGAGCATCTGCCGCAGATAACCGCTCCATGGGAGAGAAAAAAGGAATGGCTGGCGCCCGGAGAGGGAGCAACCGTATTGATGGGCAGACCGCAGTTCCCGCAGGTGTCGAAACGGGGAGAAAAGCCTGATATCTCCAGGAGCCTCACCTTGTGATAGAGATAATAGAGGTCATTGGCGCAGTCCGATGACAGCCTCAGGAGGGTATGGAGGAGGAGACTGAAGGCCTCGGCATTCGGTTCCCGCTCGGGAAGGAACCGGATTGTTACATCGAGGAGTTCAGAAACCCTGAGGAAGCACCGGAAATCGTTCCGCAGGGACTGAAAGGGACGGATGATATCTGACTGGGTCAGCCGTGGAAGGCTTGCCTCCTCTTTGCCGAGAAAGGATATCGTGGCATAGGTGAGGGGTTCCAGGCTGCTGCCGAACCTGCTCTTTGTCTTCCGCGGACTCTTGGCAAAGAGCTTCATCAGCCCGTAGTCCCTGGTGAGATAGGTGACGATGAGGTCCGCCTCACCGAAGGGGAAACTCCTGAGAACGATCCCTTCCGTTCTCTTCAGCATCTACATGATATTTCCAAAGTCCTCGGGCTTGAGGTTCTTCAGCCATTCCTCCAGCTCATCGGTCTTCTTCAGCCCGAGGATCGCCTCTTCCACAAAGATGGGGGCATTCACCCTCAGGGCCACGGCAATGGCGTCCGATGGCCGTGAGTCTATGGCCACCTCTTTTGTCCCGTCGGTGAGGTAGATGAAGGCATAATAGGTATTGTCGATGATCTCGGTGATGACGATCCTCGTTGCCTTGACCTCCAGCCCGTCAATGACATTCTTGACGAGATCATGCGTGAGAGGCCTCGGGGTGATCACCTTGCCGATCGCCAGGGCTATGGCATCCGCCTCAGGCTTCCCGATCCAGATGGGAAGGGTCTCAGCCCCCTCCATCTGCTGCAAGAGAAGAATATACATCCCGCTCCTCGGGTCAAAGAGGAGCCCTTCCACCTTCATCTGTATGAGCATTATTGAAACCCCAGATCTCTCAAAATGGATTCGTTACTCCTCCAGTCCTTCCTGACCTTCACCCAGAGCTCCAGGAAGACCTTTGTGTCCAGGAAGCGCTCTATATCCTCCCGGGCGCTGCTCCCGATCTCCTTGAGCATCAGCCCGCCTTTTCCTATTATAATACCCTTCTGACCGTCCCGTTCAACCAGAATATTCGCCCCGATGGAGATAACCGACTTCCCGCTCTCGGAGACCTTCTCGGTCCAGACCTCGACCTCAACAGCCACGGAATGGGGGACTTCCTCTTTTGTCTTTGCCATGATCTTCTCCCTGATGATCTCGGAGACCATGAACCGCTCTATCTGGTCGGTGACGATGTCATCAGGATAGAACTTGGGCCCCTCAGGCAGATACCTGACAACAGACTCAAGGAGGAGATCAACCCCGTCGCCGGTGAGGGCGGAGAGAGGGATGATCTCCCTGAAGGGATAGAGCCCGTTGAAGGCCTCGATCACAGGAAGAAGCCGGGACTTCCTCACGCTGTCAGCCTTGTTGATGATCAGGAAAACAGGGATCTCCAGCCCCTTCAGTGCCTCGATGACGAAGAAATCACCGCTGCCCGGCATCTGGGGCTCCACAAGAAAGAGGATCAGATCCACTTCCTTCACGGAATCCAGCGCCTCCCTCACCATCATCTCCCCGAGCCTGTGTTTCGGCTTGTGAATGCCGGGCGTGTCCAGGAAGACCACCTGGGCCTCAGGGAGGTTCTTCACCCCGATGATCCTGTTCCTCGTGGTCTGAGCCCTGGAGGTCACAATGGAGACCTTTTCCCCGAGAATAGAGTTCAGGAGGGTGGACTTACCCACATTGGGCCTCCCTGTCAATGAAACATACCCGCTCCTGAACTGATCAGCCATTACGCCTCCTGCATTTCACTGTCATTACTGCTTTTTTTCCTGATTCTCTCAATGTGTCCTTTATTCCTCTCTATTTCAGTTTCTCAAGGGATGCTTTTATTCTCTCAAGGGCTTTGCTGATGTTCTCCATGGATGTGGCATAGGAAATCCTGATGTACCTGTCATCACCGAAGGCCTCTCCATGGACAAGGGCCACTCCCGCATCATCCAGAAGATACATTGCCATATCCATGGATGACGTTATCTCCCTGTCGCCTGCCCTCTTGCCGTAGAGCTTTGAGACATTGGGGAAGGCGTAGAAGGCGCCGGTGGGACGGGGACAGCTTACCCCCTCTATGGCATTCAGTCCGTCCACAAGGAAGAGCCTCCGCTTGTCGAACTCGGCATTCATAACGCCGATACAGTCCTGGGGTCCCCTCAGGGCAGCAACAGCAGCCTTCTGGGAGATGGATGCCGGGTTCGATGTAGACTGGCTCTGTATCGTGGTCATGGCCTTGATCACCTCTCTGGGGCCTGCGGCATACCCGATCCTCCAGCCTGTCATGGCGTGCGACTTTGAAAGGCCGTTCACCACGATGGTCCTCTCCTGCACATCCTTTCCCAGGGAGGCAATGCTCAGATGCTCAACGCCGTCATAGAGGAGCTTCTCGTATATCTCGTCGGAGATGATATATATCCCCCGCCTCACCGCAATATCCGCTATCGCCTCAAGGGTCTTCCTGTCATAGGTGAACCCTGTGGGGTTGGAGGGTGAGTTGAGGACCATCGCCTTCGTCCGGTCTGTGATCGCAGCCTCCAGGGCCTCGGGCTTCACCATGAAACCGTCCTCCTCACAGGTGGGGAGAAAAACCGGGGAAGCGTCGTTCAGAAGGACCTGGTCAGGGTATGAAACCCAGTAAGGCGAGGGAATAATAACCTCGTCGCCCTGCCCGAAAAGGGCCTGGGCAATATTATAGAGGCTGTGTTTTGCGCCGCAGGAAACAAGGATCTCATCCTTTGCATAGGCCAGCCCGTTATCAGCGCTGAACTTTGCCGCTATTGCCTCTTTGAGCTCGTCAATACCGCCCACAGGGGTATACTTGGTAAAGCCGTCCCTGATCGCCTGAATGGCTGCCTCTTTGATATGCTCCGGCGTATCGAAGTCAGGCTCGCCGACACCGAAATTCACTATATCCATCCCCTGGGCCTTCATCGCCTTGGCCTTTGCGTCCATGGCGAGGGTTGGGGAAGGCTTGATCCTCTGAGACCTCTCTGAGAGCATCAGACATCCTCCTCTGTCATCTGGATAGCCAACGGGACATTATATCCCATTTGCCGGTTTTCCTTCCTTAATCACGAAATCTGTATACCTTTTTCGCCCTCGAACCGAGGGAGGTGAGGATCTCATAGGGAATGGTATCGGCCCTCAGGGCAAGCCCGCAGGCGTCCTCGCTTCCCCCCATGATCACCACTTCATCCCCCTCGCGGGCATCATCAACGCCGGTGAGATCCACCATGGTGAGATCCATGCAGACACGGCCAACTACCGGGACCTGCCTTCCTCTCACGAGGAACCAGGCATTATTGGAAAAGCGCCTGCTGAAACCATCGGCATACCCTACCGACACCACCCCGATGAGGCTCTCCCTTGCGGTGATGAAAGTCCTGCCATAACTGACAGGGGTGTTTGCAGGAAGCCTCCTGATTGCCAGCAGTTTCGCCTTCACCGTCATAGCAGGAACAAGCTGCCCCCCCCCTGCCTCCGTCTGTGCTCTGTGCTCTGTTGTCTGACTTCTGACTTCTGACTTCTGACTTCTGTCCTCTG
>JBAZFD010000172.1:0-5193 GCA_041653575.1 Thermodesulfovibrionales bacterium | reverse complement strand
GCTTCCTCCTCACCTTCTTCAGGGTCAACCTTGCGGAGAAGGATGAGCCGCCCCGTCAGGGCTTCACGCTCCTTGCCGCACGGCTTGAGGAGGGTTCAACGCGACACGAGGCCTACAGCTGGATAGACTCCGCTTTCATGGACAGGGTTGTCTCACTGCTGGGCAGAGCTCATCCGGCGCTGGATGAGCTCTACCGCGAGGCTTTGCTGGATGAGCTCTACCGCGAGGCTTTGCTGGAAGAGCTCTCAGCAGGAGCGCCTCCGGAGCCGATTTTAAAAAACGCTGAACCTGTCCTGTTTCAGGAGGCCCCTTTTTCAATCTCCTGGGGAGGTAACGCACTGTCCTATGACGATGACGGAAGGCTGGATCTCCGTTTTCAGGAGCCCGGAGGAGGGGAGACGCTCATTCTGCGGCTTGATCCGGCAAGGGATTACCAGGACCTGCTCTCAGGCCCTGATTCCGCTGCGACAGGCGATACCATGGGGTACCATATCTGCACGAGGATGGGCATATCCGGCCAGTCAGGCTCCGGCCTTCCGGTTCAGGGCGAGGCATGGTTCGAGCACCAGTGGATGGACTCAAACTGGCTCTGTCCCCGCAATACAGACCAGGACTCACCTACTGCATGGGCATGGTTCGGCTTCTCCCTGGACAACGGCGATGACCTTCACATCCTGGTCATGTGGGATGTCCGCAGTGGGGAACGGCGTTTTTCCAGTGCCATGCTCCAGACAGCAGGGGGCGACCGCCGTGACTGCCATGACATCACGATCGAGACCGTAAGGAGCTGGAGAAGCCCAGCCACTTTCGTCAGTTATCCCGTGGAGTCCAGGGTCCTGATCCCGTCGTTGCAGGCTGATCTTTCTTTCCGGCCAATAACGGATGAACAGGAGTTTCACCTCTTTAACCCCTCCAGGGCACTGTGGGAGGGCGCGGGCGAGGTTGCGGGAACCATTGAAGGCCGCCCGGTGAGAGGCGTTGCCAGGGCTGAGTTCCATGGCTACGGTTATATCCTCGATTACGACAGCTTTCTCGGCGATGCAACCCTTGCTGTGGATGAGGCCATTGCCGCCTTTCTGCCTGCAAAGTTTACCGAAGAGACGGCAGCTCAGGTAGCCGGATCTTCGGTATGGAAGAACGATCCCGATGGCCTGACTGAAACCATATCACGACCTGTCTGGGACCTGCTTCGGCGGAAGGGCAAACGATGGAGGCCGCTCTTCGGTCACTTTCTTCTGAGGGCACTGGGAGGTGACGGGAGCCGGTACGACCCGCTCATATCAATCACATCGGAACTCCTCCATTCAGGAGCGCTGATTATTGATGACATTGAAGACTCTTCACTCCTCCGCCGTGGCGAGCCCTGCATACACCTGCGCTACGGCACGGACATCGCCATTAACGCCGGTTCCCTGCTTTATTTCCTGCCTGCCCTGGCGCTCATGGAACACCCCTATCTCACATCTGACCAGAGGCTGCGGCTCCACGAGATCAAGGAGCGTGTCTGCATCGAGGCCCACTGCGGTCAGGCACTGGATATCCACTGGTCCCGGGATCTGACGCCTGACCGTCTCAGGCAATGGATGGACGCAGGGCTTGAGGACCGGATACTCCAGATGTACAACCTCAAGACCGGCGCAGGCACGCGGGGAGTGGCAAGCGCAGCGGTAGTGCTGGCGCAGGCTGAACCGGATCTTGAGGCCGCCTGTGTACTTTTTGCCCGCAACTATGCTGTTGCCTTTCAGATTGTGGACGACATCCACAATTTCAGTCTCTCTCCCGCCTGGACAAAGACAGTCGGTGAGGATATCGCCAACGGCAAGCCGACCTATGTGATTGTGAAGGCCTTGCGTCTTCTCCCTGCCCCGGAGAGAGACCGCCTGGCGGAAATCCTCTGCGACCATGAGCTGCGGACAACAGCCGAAGGCAGGGAGGAGGGGATGGCGCTGGTGCGTGCCTCAGGCAGCCTTGAGGCCTGCCGGGAGGAGGCCCTGCGTCTTACCGACGAGGGATGGCGGCCCCTGGCCCACAGGCTGCCGCCGTCTATGGCAAAGATCCTCCTGAGGGGGATGTGCAGGAAGATGCTCCAGTTCGTTTACGAGAGCTGAACAGCCGGAAAAGCTTATTTCTCTTCTCTTGAAATACAACAGGTATGAGGCAGTGATGAGCCGTAGCAGAAAAGGCATGGGTGGCCTTCAGCCATCCATGCCTTTTCTTTTCTCTGCCTTTCTGTGAATAACCCCGGTCTTTGTTGGGTATTTCCTGACATATCCACAGGAATTGTTAAGTACCTGTGCAATGGAGGCTGTAACCTGCTGATTGCTCAGCTGAAACACCTCTTTGCACAAAAAAGAGGCAGTTTATGCTGAGAGTTTTTTGATGACGCTGAAAAGCTCCAGGGATGCGGCCCTGGGGCCTTCCTGCTCGAATCCCTCAATGCCGAGGCGGGTCCTGATCTGGCCGACCTTCACGCCTGTTCTGAACATTTCCTGGAAGTAAGAGACAGCGCATTTCTCGTGATCCTCCCGCCTCTGGGGGGCGCCGAAGGGGTTGGCGAAATAGGTGTGGACCAGCCCCTTTTCATCGGTTGTTCCCTTTGCAAGCCTGGCGCCGTTCCTGAAGACAGATATGGCCTCGTCAGGGTCTGTGAAGAACTCAACGGCAGGAACGCTTTCGTTGACCTGGTCATAGTTGTTTGCGTAGAGGACCATGGTAAGGGGATATCCTTTCACAAGGTGGTGGTACCGGGTTATGGGCATGATGAGCCGCGCGTTGGTCTTGTCGGGGTTCATAAAGATGCTCCTGTCTATCTCCTCATAGGCATAGCCGGGCTGGAGATCATCAAGCCTGACAAAGGCTCCTATCTCAGTCCCGTAGCCTGCGATCCTCCCTGAGCTGTCGACACCTATGGAGCCCATATCGTCGAAGATGATCCGCATCTCGCATATATGCTCATCAGCAAGGCTCCGCAGCGCCTCGATCGTCTCGGATTTTCCTGCGCCGCTGTCGCCTATGATAACCACATTGGCCACCCCTCCTTCCTTCAGCTTTATGTAGACCATGGCTCCGTGGACAGGCAGCCTGTTCCTCCTGAGCATGGCAATGTTATGAAGGGTAAGGGCCATCTTCTTGAAGTAGCCGAAATAATCCACTTCCTCCGAGTGCCTGACAAGGCCTATCAGCATATCGCTGTCTCTGTCTTCGTAAAAAACCGTCTGGTCCGGCAGGGTATTGCCTGCAATGCCGAAGAGGATCATGATATCGGGCTTCTTCCCAGCCATGTCCTCAAAATCTGCGATCTCGAAGAGATTGCAGAGGGAGAGGCCGAGGGATATGAAGTCCTGGTGGAAATAGATGAATGCCGTCAGGTCCCCCACCTTGGCAGGGAAACAGAACCATTCATGGGGGGCAAGGCTGATCATATCTTCTGTGAGCTTGTGTATTTCCTCGAATTTCCCCTTCCTTTTGTTCATGCGGGGATAGAGGATCACAGGCGGCTCGATGAGGGAGAGCCTGATGAAGGGCACATCCCTGAGCACAGAAAACATCTCCGGGCAGTCCCAATCCACCTTTTCAAGGGACATCCCCATATTGGCGCCGGCAGGGAGCTGCCGGTAAACGCGGGGGCTTTTGCCGATCAGGTTTTCGCTGATCCTCCTGTAGACATAGAGGACGAGGTTTTTGAACTCTTCGTTGGACTTTATGAACTGGGCATGATGAAGCCCTGATTGTGTCTGCTTGGACCTCTTGGGCGCCTCAAGATAGATGAACCGCTCAAACCTCCTCCAGTAGTTATAGAGCTCCTCGATGAACTCGAAGAGCTCCTCTTTTTCAGCGAGGATGCCGGCATAGTCCCTGCTCATGGCGCTTATCTCTTCAGCGGTGTGGCTTGAAAGGAGTCTGAAGAGGGTGGCCATGGAGGAGGTCATTTCATCCCTTTTCAGCCTGGGCATCCGTTCTTTCAGAAAGGCGAAGAGGGAGTTGCCCTTGGAGGCTATCCTCTCGATGAAATGGTCGAGCACATCAGTGAAGAGCTCGCTCTTGAGGAGTTTTTCAGGGGTTTCGCAGTACATGGCCGAGTAGTCGGAAATGACCTTGCCCCGCGTAATGACATAGGGTTTTTTGAGAGGTGACATGAAGAATTGTACCATATCATACCGTCATGACTCCACGGCAAAGATCTTAACATGAGCTGTTGGTTTCTTGTGGAGACAGGGGGTATAACCCTTTGATCAGAAGGAGAAAAGAGCTATTTGCTTAAAAAGCAGGCAGCCCCCCTGCTGAGGCATCCCAGGCATCAGGAACGGCTCTGTCCTTCCGGTCATTCTCTATTTCTCTATTTGAGACTCTCTGTCCCGAAAAGAGAAGAGCTTTTCAGTGCCTTCTTCTTGGTTTTTCACAGGGGCTGTTGAATTCCTGTTGAGGAAAAATGTGTAACCCTCTGATCAGCCAGGGGAAATACCCTTTTGCTTAATAAGTGGGCAGTCCTTTCTCCAGCATGGGTTTAACCTGGCATACCCTTTGATTTGTTCATCTTGAATTCTCAGATATTTTTGACTTCACTTTCATCTTTTGCTAAGCTTTCTAAGTTTCTCTTGGCTTGACAGCAGGGACAGGAAGGATGAGATGGCTGTCAGGACAGGGAGGGGTGTTTAAATCCTTGGTATAAGGTGGGCGAATCGATGAACAAAGGAGGCTATACCCAAAATCCAGAGACAGTTTCCTTGAAGATGAAAAAGCAGTGAAGAAATTATATCGGAGCGGCAGGAGATCCTGCTGAACGGAATAAAAAAGGAGAGACCCATGAAAAAGATATTTGCCATTATGCTTGTTTCTGTCTTCATGCTCGCCGGGATTGCCTTTGCCGACATCCTTGACTGGATCAAGCGGAGCTTCAACCAGATGAAGGCCGACGGCAGGCTGACCCAGGGAGAGCGCGAAAAGATGGACCGGATGCTCGACCGGACCGACAAGATGATCTTCAACAAGAAACACAACCCCATAGCAAGGGTCTACCAGGCCGACATCCTTGACCGGATAGCAGAGCAACAGCAGAGGATCAACCAGGGCGTCAGGTCAGGAGCGCTGACCCGCGGCGAGGCGGATACACTCCAGGACAGCCTCGACTGGATCAAGCGGAACTTCAACCAGATGAAGGCCGACGGCAGGCTGAGATCGGGAGAGCGCGGTGAG
>JBAZFD010000171.1:0-5196 GCA_041653575.1 Thermodesulfovibrionales bacterium | reverse complement strand
AATCAACCAGGCAGGAAACAACACCATCACCATGGGCGACGCAGGCGACACCCTGGAGCTCTCCGCTATCACCGTGGGCGCAGCCCTCAAGTGGCGCGTGGTGGTCAACGACGGCTGCTCACTGAGCACAGTGTAAGGGAGGAAACAGAGACATGAGAACAATTCCCCAGATATTTACCAAAGAGACCTGTGAGATCATGCAGGGTATGGACCCCCAGGAGCGGAAGCAGAAACTGGCAGGGGCCATCACCGCCTTTTTCCAGGGCAAGCACCCGTGTCAGACCGCAGCCCCGGCCCTGGAAATTGCTAAAGCCATAGGGGTGAACGAAGAGCTGGCTCAGAAATTCCTGAGCTACATGATACATAAGGGTATGACCGGACCCTCCGATGCTCCGAACTTGATGAACAGAAACAGTCCTATTACCTCAGGAGTATTTTACACGGCGGTCGTTGATCCTCTTGCTGATTTCGGATACGAGGATCTTTTCGATTTTGTGGACATGAGAGGGTCAGGCCAAACCTCTTTTGACATCCTTGATGTCTCCAATGGTATAACCTTTAAAGAGATTAAGCCAGGCGAGAAAATGAAGGTCTACGGGATCACCGATGCCAAGATGTCTGTCAGCCTGACCACTCAGGCTGCGGCAATCGGAATACTTGATCGTTGGGTTGATTATGCTCAGTTCTGGAACATTAATCAGGCCATTATCGAGGCTCAGGCAAAGTATTACGATAAACAGGCAGAGGACCATTATGCCCTTCTGACAGCTATCTCCTCAGGTCAGAATCAGGCCTTCTCAACCGATGACATCACCACCATCAACAATGCCTGCGCTCAGATCTTCAATGACCTGGCGGGCAAGGGCTATGTCCTGACCGGCAATGAAAGGTTCGTCCTCAGGGCAAACCCCACGCTGAAGAGCAGGATTGAAAAGGCTTTTGCCCTGACTTTCAATGGTATGTCCACCAGTCCGAACCAGATCGTCTACAACATTGACAGGGTCTACACCACCAAGCTGGCCTCAACCTCCTACTATGTGGGCCTCCCCGGGAGAAAGGCAAAGAGGGGCACCTGGAAAGACCTCTCTTCCGAGGCGAACAGGGATATCCTCCGTTTGGGCACAGATATAGCCTATGTGGGAGAGTACAACGCCGCAATAGGCGAAGAAGACCAGTTCCGAAGGTGCGCCCTGAGCTAAACGATGGCCAAGGTCACCGCCATAGAGATCACAGCCATGGGATTCACTCCTGAGATGTTCAGGAAGTCATCTGATGCCGACCTGACAACCCTTGTCAACGGGGCGATCTCCACACAGTCCTCCCTCCTCCGGGAGCGGGTGGGGGCGTCAGTCTATGACGCCTCCACCTCAGCAGTGCTCAAGCGCGCCGAGGCATGTCTGGTGGCTGCCGAGCTTGTCAGGACGAGGATCAATATCATCCTCGGCAACATCGTGGGCGCCGGGCAGGAGATCAACACCCGTGTTGAGCGTGAGCAGCTGAAGCAATACATGGACGAGGCTGCCGCCCTCATCGCCCGGACCGTGGCCGGCGGAGCGACAGACAGCTCAGATCTCGCCTTCGGAGTCCTCACCACCTCTCACTTCGAGGTGGCAGATGCTTGACATCCGGGTGTCGGTTGAAGGCGACAAGGTTGTCCTGGCCGGGCTCAACAGTCTGGCGCAGGACCTTCCCAGGGCCGTAGACCGGGGGCTTACTCGCATCGCCAAGGGCGTCCACCGCGAGGCCTATGACTGGCTTTCAGGCCCTGGAAGGAAGAAGGTGACGAAGACCACCCGAAAAAGGGGGCAGTCTGATTCATTGGGAGGCCGTCCCGGCAGCTACCCCGTCCCTGTCCTTACCGGCCATCTTCGCCGGGCACTGGACTGGTTGAGGCCCAACACAACAAAGAGCGCGGACGGTCATACCTTCACCACCGGCCCGCACGAGGCCATGGTTTACAATTCGGCAGAGTACGCCCGCCCCATCCACGAGGGTTGGGGCAGTTCCTCGACCTACGGCCCGCGCCGCTTCACCGTAGACGCCCTCAACCGCTTCAACCAGGGCGGTAGAGGTGTCGAGCCCGTAGAAACAGAAGTGCAAACAGAAATCAGGAAAAGGGGGCTCAATAGATGAACCCTCTGTTGGTAGGCATAGGCAGCGGGTTAGCGGTGCTCCTGGGAGGTCTGGTTGTCAAATATTTTTGGGACAAGTGGAATAAGGATTACGTAACTTTGGAGCATTGCAAACAGGCACAGGCCAATTGCCCTCTGAAAAACGAGATGAACGAACAGCGTCGCGACCTAAAAGTGGTCAAAGAAGTAGTCATGCAGATCGCCGAAAAAATGGGCATCCCATTTGATGAGCGAAAGGGGTTGATCAGATGAAGACAAAAGGCAAATTTCTCCTTATGACCGTGGAGGAAATGGCGGTATGGCTGGGATTCAACAGGATCACTCGCCGGATCACCCACATCCAGAACCATCACACCTGGCGGCCTGACTACCGCAACTTTACTGGTAACAACCACTTTGCCCTCCTGGAGGGCATGGAACATTACCAGATGACCGAGAGGGGGTTCAGCGAGATCGCCCAGAACCTGACCACCTTTCCTGATGGTCAGGTTGCAGTCTGCCGGTATTTCGACAGGATCCCGGCAGGCATCAAGGGAGCCAATCAGTTCGGCCTCTGCATAGAACACGTGGGCAACTTCGACGTGGGCGGCGACCTGATGACTGAGGAGCACAAAGACGGGATTGTGGGGCTCAATGCCCTGCTCTGCCGGACCCTGAAGTTGATACCCTCGACAGACACCATCATTTATCACCACTGGTACGACCTGACCACCGGCAAACGCACCAACGGGACAGGCCAAACCAAGACCTGCCCTGGAACCAACTTCTTCGGCGGCAACACGGTTGAGGCGGCTGAGACTCACTTCATCCCCCAGATTGCCGCAGCCATGAGGAGGAACAACGATGTCTGATCTCTGGAATGTAGTCAAGAAAGGACTGGCCGGGGTGGCGCCGATCCTCGGGAATGCGATCCTCCCTGGGGTGGGCGGGGTGGCCGGGTCTCTCGTAGCCCAAGTCCTTGGGGTAGATCCCGAGCCGGAGATAGTGTCCACCGCCCTGCTGAACGCCACGCCTGAGCAGATAACAGCCCTGAAGCAGGCCGAATACACTCATCAGGAGCGGCTCATTGAGCTCGCCACGGAGAACGACAAGGCTTATCTGTCTGACGTGCAGAACGCTCGGCAGAGAGAGGTGGACATTACCAGTGCCACGGGGGAGAGGGATATCAACCTCTACATCCTCGCCTGGGTGGTAGTATGTGGCTTCTTCTCCCTCGTAGGGATGCTCATGTATGTCACCCTGCCCGACAGGAACATCGGCCCTATCAACCAGCTCTTCGGAGCCATGGCAGCGGGCTTTGGCATGGTCCTGGCCTACTTCTTCGGCAGCTCGAAGGGCAGCTCTGAAAAGACCGAGGCCCTGATGCAGCTCAAGGGGAAAGGATGAGCTTCACCACCGTCCTCAGCAATCTGGCCACGACGCTGCAAAACAACGCGGCCCTGGCCTCTTTCTGCACCACAAAGTGGGGCAAGGCCCTCACGGTGAAAAGGGTGTACCACAAGAGGACGGAGATCAATATCAGCGACCTCCCCATCCTCCTCATCACACGTCCGATGATGGATAAAAAGTTTTATATCGGGGCCAGGGACGGGCACCACACCGTAAGGCTGTACCTCGGATTCCGGCAGGAAGACAGGGAGAAGGCTCAGGCGGAACTGGTGGAAGCTGAGGAGCTGGTAGACGACGCGATGATGGCGGTGATTCCCTCTTCCCTTGGGGCTCTAAATCTTGTGCCTCAGGGCTCACAAAACGATGAGGGTGAATATCACCCCGTATATTTCACGGTCATGGACGTAATGATACACCACAGGAGGTAACGACGTGAGACAACCAGGCTCATACATCATGGACGAAAACGGGCAGGTGATGCCTGACCTGAAGGACCCTGCCATGGCGGGGAGGGCGAAGGATGTAGCCGCTCAGGATGTTCCTCCTGAGGTAGTACAACAGACAGAAAACAAACCAAAAAAGGGAGGTAAATAGACGATGCTGCCAGGAAAAGCACTCATATGCGCCAAGGTAGAGACGACATACGGCGTGGACGCTTCCCCGTCCACCACGACCGACGCAATCCTTACCGGCCCGGTGAAATTCCAGGTGCTGACCAAAAAGGCGGAGCGTAAGGTCGTGCTGCCCTACTTTGGGCAGCTCAATTCGATTCTGATCGGAGAGGGGGTAAAGCTCTCATTTTCTGTGGAGATCAGGGCATCAGGGGTTCTCGGCACGGCGCCAAGGATAGGCGCCCTCATGAGGGCCTATAACTTCACCCAGACAATCACCGCCGGGACAAAGGTGGATTACGATCCCAATAGCTCTCAGGACGGTGAGAGCGTGACCATTTATTTCTACCAGGATGGACAACTCTTCAAGACTTTAGGGAATCTCGGCACATCCATGAAGTTAAACGGGAAGACAAATGAGATTGCCAGCCTCGATCTGGAGTTCACCGGTATGTGGGGAGGCCCCGCGAGCATAACGGATACCGCCTTCCCCTCTTCCATCACCTATGGCGATAGCGATCCGTTGATTTTCGCAGCTTCGGTCTCCGTGGATTCCTACGCGGGCATTCTCGACACCCTTGAGTTCACTCTCGCTCCCAAGCTTGCGAAGCGGGCCAATGCTAACTCCTCTAACGGGGTCTACAGGTATTCCGCCACGGACAGGGCGCTGACCGGCAGCTGGGACCCTGAGGTGGTGAGCCTGAGCACGTTCAATCCCTGGGTTTCTGCCTTCGCGAATGCACCCGGAGCGGTGAGCGCCACCCTGGGAACCACAGCGGGTAAGAAATGCATCATCACCATGCCCGGCGTGGTCAAGGATGACGCCCCTGGGCTGGGAGACCGCGAGGGGATCGCCACCTATTCCATACCCTTCAAGAGCAACCCCACCCTCACGGCGGGGAACAACGAAATTAAATTTTCATTCCAGTAAACAAGGAGAAGCATGAGAGACCTCAAAAAGAACGACAGAAACGCCCTCACCATCAGGGATACCATCTCCGGGGGAGACATCGAGCTCTACTACCGCACGCCTACCACGCAGGATTTCGTGGCCTACAACGCCC
>JBAZFD010000170.1:0-5213 GCA_041653575.1 Thermodesulfovibrionales bacterium | reverse complement strand
CGCAAGGCCCCTGAGCTCAGGATGGAAGACCTTGCCCAGCACCCGGCAGGCCGTGTGGGCCGTCCCGCTGATATCGCAGAGATGGTCGCCTACCTGATCTCTTCGCGCGCAGGCTTCATTACCGGCCAGAACTTTGTCGTTGACGGCGGAATGACCAGGAAGATGATCTACCTTGAGTAGCCAGGAGGGATGTGCAGCCTGATGGAACAGACTCGCCTGAAGTTACTCATGGGGCTGGAAATTTTTTCTCCGAAACATCAACTGCATGAAAATCCATACAGAAAACCTCTTTTTGTAAAGCATCCGCAGTCGCAATCTCAGCGTATTCCTGTTTTTCCTGTTTAAACCAATTACTTGTACAGCATGGCCGGATATGGCATGTCGTTTGCACTAATATGCCGACCTTCTTCCCTTTAAGCTGCCGGCCTTACACGATGGCCAGCGATACTTTTAAACAAGGAGGTGAGAATACAGGTTTTTTATTGAAGGGAAGGGATCAAAAACAAGGAACTTCAGGAGGAAGACAATGATGTTTGGCAAAAAATCTCTCATGGCACTGGTAGTTTTAGTATTCACCTTAAGTTTTGCAGTTTTCTGTTTTGCCGCAGAAGATACAGCAGGTATTATCTCAAAGATCCAGGACAACCAGATAACCATCCAGAATGCCGCTGGTCAGGACAAGAAGATCGAAATTTCAGATCCCGATACGTTGAAAAATCTGAAAGTTGGGGACAAGATTGCAATGCAGGACGGAATGTTGATAAAAAAAGTTGCCCCCTCTTCCGAGAGTAAATAATTTCTCTGCTCTGAGTTTGCAGGGTGAAGGGAATAACCTTCACCCTGCAATATCTGTACATTGGAGGTATTCGATGGCGGTTATGGTAATCAGCGGATTACAGAGATTCATGGAGTTGAGCAGGATTATTGAAAGCCGGGGAATATCAAATATCCGTTTTTATAACTCTACCCTCAGGCGGGTATTGGCAGAGCCGATACTCCCGGTTGTGAGATTCATGGATATCCTGATTCTGGGCAAGGATGCCCGTTTTTTACCCCATTTGCGCGAAGTGCTTAACGAGGCAAGGAGATGCCGCGTCCCTGTCATTTCAGAAGAAAATCTTTGGCAGTTGCAGACAGCGTAAATAGTTGGCTTTATCCCGGACAGCACGCCTTCGGAGCTCACAGGCCAAGCAGCCTGACGGTGCTGAGTTCTGGACCAAATTCAGATAGAGAGGAAATCGGTTAATGTTTATTCAAAAGCTTTTCGGAATGTTTTCTACTGACCTTGCCATAGACCTCGGGACTGCAAACACCCTTGTATATCACAAGGGCAAGGGAATAATCTGCGATGAGCCCTCTGTTGTTGTCATCAGGCTCGACAACAAAAAGCCTCTGGCTGTCGGGAAAGAGGCAAAGGAGATGCTCGGCAAGACACCGTCAAACATAATGACCATCAGGCCCATGAAAGACGGTGTTATCGCAGACTTCGACGCTACTGAGGAAATGCTCAAATATTTCATCACAAAGACCCACGACAGGAAGAGTTTTGTTTCTCCGAGGGTCATCATCGGCGTTCCCTCAGGCATAACCCAGGTTGAGCAGCGTGCGGTAAAGGATGCTGCCCATGCGTCAGGGGCAAGGGAGGTCTATCTCATAGAAGAGCCCATGGCTGCCGCCATCGGAGTGGGACTGCCTGTTGGTGAGCCGACGGGAAATATGATTGTCGACATAGGAGGCGGGACCACTGATGTAGCGGTCATATCTGTGGGGGGAATAGTCTGCAACAAGACCGTTCGCGTCGGCGGAGACAGGATGGACGAGGCGATACTGTCATACATAAAACAGAAATACAGTCTCATGATCGGAGAAAGGACTGCTGAACAGATAAAGATAGCACTGGGATCAGCGTGCCAGGCAGAGGGCTCTGCGTCGGCTGAAGTAAAGGGGAGGCACCTGCTCTCAGGCATCCCCAAGGCCATTACCATCACCGAGAGGGAGGTGGGTGAGGCGCTGAAGGAAAGTGTTGATCTCATACTCGACACCATCAAGGTCACTCTTGAGAACACTCCCCCGGAGCTCGCCGCAGACATATCCGACAGGGGCATCGTCCTGGCCGGAGGCGGTGCGCTGCTGAAAGGTCTCGACAGGCTGATCCAGGAGCACACCGGGGTGCCGGTTATCGTGCCTGATGATCCGCTCACCGCTGTTGTAAGGGGATGCGGGGCAATGCTGGAGCAAATGGAGCTGCTCAAAAAGGTTGCCATCAGCTACTGACAGGAAGAACCAATCCGGACTGCGTCAATGCCCCTCTTTGGCAAAGAGGGGTGAGGGGAGATTTCCCGGTCAATGTCAATTCAGTTGAAGAAGCGATAAAAAGGAGGCTGCCCTGCGGGGCAGCCTGAAAAGGAGTTCAGCTGTCTCCCTGGGGTATAATAGTCCCATGCCTGAGATCCTCCCGAAAGACAGCCTGATCCGGTTCCCGCAGTTTACGGTCCTGAAGGCATCGGCAGGCTCGGGGAAGACCCATACCCTCACGAAGAGGATTGTCCAGTTCCTCCTTTCCCGGCATGTCCCGAAGAACGGGCTCAGGAACGTCCTTGCCATCACCTTTTCCAACAATGCAGCAAAGGAGATGAAGGAACGGACCCTCTCGTGGCTGAAGGAGGTATATTTCGGCGACCCGGCAAAGCTCAAAGAGCTCTCCGGGGTGGTCTCCCTGGATACCGGGGAGATGCAGGAGAAGGCCGGGCTGCTGATTGACGAGATTTTGGACAACTACTCCGACTTCCAGGTAAAGACCATAGACAGCTTCATGACCACGGTCTTCAAGGCCTCTGCCATTGATTTCGGGTACAACCCCGACTTCGACATCCTCCTGAGCAACGACTCCCTGATGGAATACTCCTTCAACCTCTTCCTGAGGGATGTGAGGCAGGGGACCGATGCCGCAGCCTACCTTGAGGCGATAACAGACTCCCTGACGGAACAGAAAAAAAGCGAAGACGCCTATATCTGGGACCCATCGGTCTCCCTCCTGAAGGAGACAAAGAGCATTTACCGGAAGCTCTCATCCAAGGGGAAGCCTGCTGAAATCGAGGAGTTCGGCGCGGAGCTGGAGAAGGTGAAGGCTGCGATCAGCTCTCGCATGGAAGAGATCGAACGGGAGATCATCTCGGCTGAGCTCGACAGGCACGGGAATTCCTCCTACAGAACAATCCTCCCCCTTGTGAGGGATCAAAGATTCCCTGATCTGATCGGCAAGGGTTTGGCCACCTCTCCGGTGAAAAAACTTTCGAAGAAGGAGAGTCTGAAACAGGCCGCCTATGACAGGGTGCTCGATCTCTGGGCCGACGTTGCTGAGGCGGTCAACAGGCTCACCGTCATCTCTACCCGTATGCGCTGTGCGCCCTATGTGAGGGCCTACCGGGCCTTCAGCGATATTGTTGATACGGCAAAGAGGCAGCAGGGCAAGGTCTTTATCGAGGACATCAACCTGCACCTTGCCGAATACCTTGAGACCGAGATCGTGCCTGATGTCTACTTCAGGATCGGTGAGACGATCTACCATTTCCTCATCGATGAGTTCCAGGATACCTCGCCGATCCAGTGGCTGAACCTCTTCCCCCTGATCGAGAACTCCCTCTCCCAGGGAGGAAGCCTCTTCGTGGTGGGAGACACAAAGCAGGCGATATACGGTTTCAGGAACGCCGATTACACCATCATGAAGTATCTTGAAGACCATAACCCCTTTCCCTCTGCTGAGCACGCGGTGAAGGAGCTTGATCTGAATTACAGGAGCAGGAAGCGGATCCTTGAGTTCAACGAACGGGTCTTCAAGGAAAGGCTCTCCCAGAGCCCTGAGTACAGGGAGGCAGGCGCACGGAGCGGGCTGACCGATTACATCCAGAACCCCAGGGACTGGGCAGGGGATGAGGGGTATGCAGAGGTCTCCCTCGTAGAGAGGAATGCCGACGACCCGCCGGAAAGGGAGCGGATACAGGAGATCATAGGAGAGCTCCTCAGCCGGGGATACCAGTACAGGGACATCGCCATTCTCACCCAGAAAAACGATGCCGCCGTTGCAGTCACCACCTGGCTGAACGAGAAGGATATCCCCTTCATCTCTTACAGCAGCCTGGATGTGAGAAAGCGGAAGGTCACCGGGGAGATCATCAGCCTCATAAACTTCCTCGACTCCCCGCTTGACGATTTCGCCTTCGGCGGTTTCATCCTGGGAGAGATTTTTTCAAAGGCCATCGCTGAAGACCACCCCGACGCAATTGAAAAACTGAGGCAGTTCTGTTTCAGCGGTCGGGAGAATCCGCCGCTGTACAAGGCCTTCCAGGAAGAGTTCGGCCCCCTCTGGAAAGAGTATTTCGAGGGGCTCTTCAGGTCTACAGGCTTTCTTCCCCTCTATGACCTTGTGACAGCCATCTTCTCCGTCTTCAGGGTCTTTGAAACCCTTCCTGATGAGGAGGCAACGCTCGTCAAGATCCTTGAGCTCGTCAAGGACTTTGAGGGAGGCGGGTTCAACAGCCTCAAGGATTTCCTTGAGACCGCTGCGGATGATACGGACAGCGAGTCCGAGTGGAACCTGAATGTCCCCAAGAACACAAACGCCGTTGAGGTGATGACCATACACAAGTCAAAAGGGCTCGGGTTCCCGGTGGTCATCGTCCTGCTCTACAGCGTGAGGAACAAGGGGTTCGAATACATCGTCGAGGAGAAGGACGAGGCTGTCTGTCTCCTCAGGATAAACGAGAAGGCAGCCGGCTGCGATGATACCCTCCAGGAGCTCTACGACAGGGAACGGATGAGCGAGATGGTGAACAGGCTGAACAGCCTCTATGTGGGTTTCACCAGGCCCAAGCGGGAGCTCTATGTTGTCGGCGTCAGAACCAGGGAAACCGACTTTCCCTTCCCCCTGCTTCCCTCAGCCGAGTTCCCCTCATCGGCGCCTCCGTCAGCCGGTCCGGACAACAGGTCAGCCGTTGCACCGGACGCTCCTGCATCCTGTCCGCTCCTCCATCGCATGAGCCCTCTTGAGCTCCAGGCGGGGTCTGAAGAGTTCCTTACCATAGAGGAGAGAAGGCGAGGGGAGTTCATCCACAAGGTCCTCTTCTCCATCGGGTTTATTGAGGAAGGGTTTGAGGCGGAGCTGCACAGGGCCATAAACAGGGTTAGGGAGGAAACAGGGTCCGGGCCGACCGTTG
>JBAZFD010000169.1:0-5222 GCA_041653575.1 Thermodesulfovibrionales bacterium | reverse complement strand
CCTCTTGTGTGTGTTAAAAAGCTAAACCGGATTCCCTTGCTGCATCTGCGAGGGCTTTAATGCATCCGTGGTACTTGTACCCGCCTCTGTCGAACACGATCTGGTTGATTCCGGCCTTCTGGGCCTTTTCAGCCAGAGACTTGCCGACCTGCTGAGCCATCGCAATATTGCTCTTGTTGCCCTTACCGGCCTCGATATCCTTTGCGATAGTGGAAGCGGACACAAGGGTGACGCCCTTTGTGTCATCGATAATCTGCGCGTATATGTTATTCAGGCTCCTGAAAACGCTGAGACGAGGTCTTGCGGTTGTGCCGGTAACCCTCTTTCTCAGCCTCTTGTGTCTTCTATCTCTTGCCTCTTCCTTTATATTCACTGAGACCTCCTACTTCTTACCTGTTTTTCCGGCCTTCAGCTTCAGCACCTGGCCGGCATAACGGATACCCTTACCCTTATATGCATCAGGGGTCCTGAGTTTCCTTATATTGGCAGCGACCTGACCGAGGAGCTGCTTGTCGATTCCGCTCAGGGTGATGGTAGTCTGCTTGTCGTCCACGATTGCACTGACGCCTTCAGGAAGATCAAACTCCACGGGATGGGAAAAACCGAGGGACAAACCGATCTTGTTACCCTTCATCTGTGCCCTGAAGCCGACGCCCTTGATCTCAAGAACCCTCTTGAATCCCTCAGAGACGCCGCCTACCATGTTTGCCACGAGGCTCCGGGCAAGTCCATGGAGAGCCCTGACGTTCTTCTCCTCAGAATCCCTTGCAAGCAAGAGCTTCCCTTCGTCTACTGTTATCCTTATCCCCTCGGGGAAATTGTATGTGAGTTCACCCTTAGGGCCTTTCACCTTGATAACATCGCTGCTCAGGTCAATGTTGACCCCATTGGGTATGTCTATGGGCTTTTTTCCTATTCTTGACATCCGTGTCTCCTTACCAAATATAGCAGAGGACTTCACCACCGACACCCTCGCGGTGGCATCCCTTATCGGTAAGTATACCCTTTGGTGTTGTCAGGATTGCAACCCCCACTCCATCCAGAACCTTGGGTATCTCGCTCTTTCCGACATACACACGCCTGCCGGGCTTGCTCACCCTCTTGAGACCGGTAACAACAGACTCATTCTCAGGTGTGTATTTCAGGGACACTCTCAGGACACCCTGCTTCTTATCCTTGATTATCTTGTAGGATTTTATAAATCCTTCTTCCTTCATTATCTTTGCGATTTCAACCTTCATCTTCGATGCAGGCATATCAACCTTCTCAGTCCTGATGAGGATCGCATTTCTTACTCTTGTCAACATATCTGCTATTGGATCAGTCAACATCCTGTTGTCCCTCCCAGAACACTACCAGCTGGATTTTGTTACGCCGGGGACCTGTCCCCTGAGCGCAAGGGTCCTGAAGCATATCCTGCATACTCCGAACTTCCTTATATATGCCCTGGGCCTGCCGCAGACATTACATCTGTTGTGCGCCCTTACCTGGAACTTGGGTTCCCTCTTAGCCTTCTCTATCATGCATGTTTTAGCCACAGATCCTCCTTACTTTCTAAAAGGCATTCCCAGATGTGTTAAGAGGGCTCTACACTCCTCATCGTTAGCGGCGCTTGTACATATGGTGATGTCAAGCCCGTGCACCATCTCAACCTTGTCATAATCAATTTCCGGGAATACGTACTGTTCCTTTAGGCCGAAGGAGTAATTACCCTTTCCGTCAAAGGAGCGGGTGGAAAGCCCCCTGAAGTCCCTGATCCTAGGCAGGGCAAGGCTAATAAGCCTGTCGAGGAACTCATACATCCTGTCGCCCCTCAGGGTTGTCTTGCATCCCAGGGGGACTCCCTGTCTGAGCTTGAAGCCTGCTATCGCCTTTTTAGCCTTTGTGATAATGGGCTTCTGCCCGGTGATTGCAGCCAGTTCCTTTTCAGCCGCATCCAGAAGCTTGATGTTCTGTGTTGCTTCGCCGAGAGTAACGTGGACCACGACTTTCTGTACCTTGGGAACCTGCATTATGCTCTTGAAGGCAAAGTCCTTCATTATTCCCGGCACAATGTCCTTTATATATGTTTCTTTCAGTCTGGGCGCCATATTAATCTATGACCTCCTTACACTTCATGCAGGTCCTGAGCTTTTTGCCTCCCTCAAGAACCGTATTGCCGATCCTTGTAGGCTTGTTGCACTTGGGACAAATAACCATGACGTTGGAAATATGCAGGGGCGCCTCTTTTTCTATGATCCCGCCCTGGCTGTATGTTTTGCTGGGCTTCATATGTTTTTTAACGACATTCAGCCCCTCAACAATGACCTTATCCTCAAGAGGCTGAACCGTGAGAACCCTTCCGGTCTTACCCTTGTTTTTTCCTGAGATGATAACAGCGTTATCGCCCTTTTTCACTTGCAAACCCATCTTGCCTCCTATAGAACCTCAGGTGCGAGGGAGATAATCTTCATAAACTCCTTCCACCTTAGCTCTCTGGCCACAGGGCCGAATATTCTTGTCCCAACTGGCTCCTGCTGATTATTGATGAGGACGACTGCATTCTGATCAAAGCGGATATATGAACCGTCTGACCTTTTATGCTCCTTCATGGTCCGGACAACCACGGCTTTAGCAACAGCACCCTTCTTTACGTTACCGCCGGGGATTGCCTCCTTGACGCTCACAACGATTACGTCACCGACACGGGCATATCTCCTGTTGGAGCCGCCCATGACCCTGATGCACATAACCCTTTTAGCGCCCGAGTTGTCTGCTACTTCCAATATGCTTAGTGGCTGTATCATCCTTCTCCACCCTCATTTTCTACAATTTTAATAATCTGCCACCTCTTGTCCTTGCTCAGAGGCCTGCTCTCAATGATCTGGACTGTGTCGCCGATCTTGCAGCTGTTTTCCTCGTCATGAGCCTTGAACCTGGTGACCTTCTTTATTGTCTTTTTGTAGAGAGGATGCTGGAATGCCCGTGTAACAGCCACCACCACAGTTTTGTCCATCTTGTCGCTTACAACCTTACCGGAATAGACTTTCTTCGGCATGACTAATTCCCCTTCTTAACGGCTCCAGCAGAAGCCTCTTTTTCAGTAATTATTGTCAAGACCCTGGCAATATCCTTGCGGACCGCATTGACTCTCATATTGTTGGTCTGCTCACCCTTTGAGATCTGGAACCTGAGATTAAAAAGCTCCTTTCTCAGATCCATTTCCTTCTGCCTGAGTTCATCGACTGACAGTGCTCTGATTTCGGAAGGCTTCATGATAACGCCTCCTCTCTCTTGACGAATTTTGTTGCCAGCGGCAGCTTCTGCGTGGCGAGCCTGAAGGCCTCTTTTGCCACTTCCTCGCTGATGCCGGAGACTTCATACATGATCCTGCCGGGCTTCACAACTGCCACCCAGTACTCAGGGTTACCCTTACCCTTACCCATTCTTGTTTCAGCGGGCTTGTTGGTAATGGGCTTGTCCGGGAAAATCCTGATCCAGACCTTGACGCCCTTTTTCGCGTGCCTTGTAATCGCCACCCTGGCCGCCTCAATCTGGCGGCTGGTGATCCAGCCCGGCTCCATGGCCTTCAGGGCGAAGTCGCCGAAGCTGACATCGGAGCCCCTGTAGGCCTTGCCGTTCATATTACCCTTCATTGTTTTCCTGAATTTGATCTTCTTGGGCGCTAACATGTCATTCTCCTACCGTTGATGTCTTTGCCTGATCAGGAAGGATGTCACCATGGTATATCCAGACCTTTATGCCGATGAGCCCATAGGTGGTCTTTGCCTCAGCAAAGCCGTAGTCCACATCAGCCCTGAAGGTGCTGAGGGGAACCCTTCCCTCTCTGTACCACTCTGTTCTTGCTATCTC
Source organism: Thermodesulfovibrionales bacterium (assembly GCA_041653575.1). Classification (GTDB taxonomy): domain Bacteria; phylum Nitrospirota; class Thermodesulfovibrionia; order Thermodesulfovibrionales; family Dissulfurispiraceae; genus JBAZFD01. The sequence continues at coordinate 1,370 of JBAZFD010000169.1, read as the reverse complement.
AGCTCCTGCGAGCCTGCCGGAGCACTGGACCTTTATGCCCAGGGCGCCGAACCTCATGGAGGAAGAGACTGCCCTCTTCAAGGCCCTCCTGAAGGCTACCCTCTTTTCCAGCTGCATGGCGATATTCTCTGAAACAAGCTGAGCATCAACCTCAGGCTTCCGTACCTCTTTTATGTCAATGGAGACCTGCTTCTTGGTAAAGGCCTCAAGCTCGGCCTTCAGCTTCTCCACTTCCGCTCCCTTTTTGCCGATGATGATACCGGGCCGTGCGGTAAAAATGATGACCTTCATCCTCTGACCGGGCCTTTCAATCTCTACGCGGGAGATCCCTGCATGGAAGAGCTTGGCCTTGATAAGCTTCCTTACCAAAAGGTCCTCTTTGAGCTGCTCGGCATATCCCTTCTTGAGGAACCACCGCGACTCCCATGTCCTTATAATGCCTACCCTGTTACCGATGGGGTTCGTCTTCTGACCCAACTCAATACCTCCTCTTACTCTTCAGAAAGGATGATGGTTATGTGGGAGGTCCTCTTCCGTATCACGTTGGCCCTTCCCATGGCACGGGGCTCCATCCTCTTCATCATGGGCCCATGGTCTACAAAAGCCGTCTTCACCTTCAGCCGGTCTATATCCACATGACTGCTCACCTGCTCAGCATTCGACATCGCTGACTTCAGGAGCTTCTCTACATCCTTTGCTCCCCTGTAGGGCATGAACCTGAGGGCAACCAAGGCTTCTGCAGCCCTTTTGCCCCTGATAAGGTCAACAACTCTTCTCGCCTTCCGGGGGGTCATCTTTGCATACCGCAGCATCGCCTTTGCTTCCATATCTTAACCCCTCACCGATGATTTCTTTTCAGTGGCGGCATGCCCTTTATAGGTCCTCGTGGGGGAAAACTCTCCGAGTTTATGACCTACCATATTCTCTGACACATAGACAGGGATAAACTTCTTACCATTATGCACGGCAAATGTAAAGCCGATAAACTCGGGCATAACAGTTGACCTTCTCGACCAGGTTTTTATCATCTTCTTATCACCTGTCTCGATCAGGGTTTCAACCTTTTTCATGAGCTTGGGTTCCACATAGGGTCCCTTTTTCAAGGATCTGGGCACGTCCGCCTCCTTTTATTACTTACGCCTTTTTACTATCAGTTTGTTTGTCTGCTTGTTGCGTCTTGTCTTGACGCCTTCCGGCTTACCCCAAGGAGAACATGGAGGCCTTCCTCCGGATGACCTGCCTTCACCGCCGCCGAGAGGATGGTCAATGGGGTTCATGACAACACCCCTGACGTGCGGCCTCTTGCCGAGATAGCGAGTCCTTCCTGCCTTACCGTAAGATATATTCTCGTGCTCAAGATTGCCGACCTG
>JBAZFD010000168.1:0-5239 GCA_041653575.1 Thermodesulfovibrionales bacterium | reverse complement strand
CCCAGGGGGCCACGGAACCAATCCGTGGCCCCCTTTTTATTTGGGAGGACAAAGAACTCTTATGAAAGACACAAGCAGAACAAGGATCATCCTTGCGCTCCTTTCGGTCTACCTCCTCTGGGGCTCAACCTACCTGGCCATCAGGATAGCGCTGGAGGGATTTCCGCCATTCATGATGGCTGCGATGCGGTTCATTATTGCAGGCACGGCCCTTTATATCTTCCTGAGGCTCAGAGGGGAAAAGAGCCCCACGCCTGAGCAGTGGCGGAACGCGGCCATTGTGGGAGGATTCCTCCTCCTCGGAGGCAACGGCGGCGTTGTCTTTGCTGAACAGTGGGTGGCGTCGAGCCTTGCCGCAATGGTCATCGCCACCACTCCTCTCTGGATGGTCCTCTTCACCGGGATATGGGGCCGGTGGCCTTCAGCCAGGGAGTGGGCGGGGCTCGGCCTCGGCCTTGCGGGCGTTGTCCTGCTGAACCTGGACGGCGACCTGAGGGCTTACCCCCTCGGCGCAGCGGCCCTCATTGCCGGTTCCATGCTCTGGGCCTTCGGCTCTGCCTGGAGCAGACATCTCTCCCTGCCTTCAGCGCCTATGGCGATTGCCGCTGAGATGATGGCTGGAGGGGTGTTTCTGATGGTCGTGAGCCTTATTCAAGGGGAGAGCCTGCCGGGGCTTCCATCCCTGAGGCCCGTGGCCGCGCTGGTATATCTCATTGTCTTCGGCTCACTCGTGGGGTTCAGCTCCTACGTCTACCTCCTCAGGAGGGTCCGTCCGGCCCTGGCGATGAGCTATGCCTATGTGAACCCCCTCATTGCGCTCCTCCTCGGTGTCGGTTTTGCAGGTGAGCATGTAACAAAGACAGGGATGATCTCCATGGGTATCATCATCGCAGGTGTGGCGCTGATCATGACGGGAGGGAAGAGATGAAAGAGAGAACTGACGCGCTGGAGATTGACAGGATAGCCTTTTTCGGAAGGACCTTTTCTGAATACACGGCCATGTTCGGGCTCGATGAGGAGCTGTTGAGAAAAGGCCCTATGCTGGATTGCCCCGGAGGCGCATCTTCCTTCGCCGCCGAGGCTCACCTGAAGGGGCTTGATGTCACGGCATCAGACATCCTCTACTTTCTATCGGCTGACGAGCTTCTGGCAAAGGGGAGAAGGGACATCGCCCATGTCTTTGAAAAGTTCGACGCCGCCTCCCACCTCTACACATGGACACACTACAAGGATAAGGCTGAGGTCATGGCCCAGCGCACAAAGGCGCTGGAGGGATTCATCCGGGACTTTGAGAGGGGGAAGAAAGAGGGGCGGTATGTCCGGGCGGAGCTGCCCCGTTTGCCCTTTCCTGACAGGCAATTCTCCCTTGTGCTCTCAGCCAACTTCCTCTTTCTCTACGGAGACAGGATGGGCTTTGATTTTCACATCGCCTGCATCAGGGAGCTTCTCAGGGTCAGCTCAGGAGAGGTGCGTATTTTCCCCTTCGTAGGCCTCGACGCGCTGCCATATCCGCATCTGCATGAGGTCATCACAGCCCTGAGGGGAGAGGGCGTCTCATCCGAGATTCTGCCAGTTGACTTCGAGTTCCAGAGAGGGGCGAATCAGGTGCTGAGGCTGAAGGCAAAAAGTAACATCCCCCCTTCTGCCGATCATGCCTTACAGACCTGCCACACTTGGCAGTGATATTTTTTACGCTGAAGCCTGCCCGGCAGGCACGGCCTGAAACAAACAGCTCTATGTGATGGTATAATTGTTCTTCCTTCAATAAGGAAGTGGCTCAGAAGAGGAGACTCCTCTGTCAAATGCCAAGGGCAGACCCCCTTTCCCTGATCTTCACAAAACAGGATAGGAAACGCCAAGACAGCAAAATGAAAGACTTGACCCTACAGTTTCCAGAGAGGGGCGAATCAGGTGCTGAGGCTGAAGGCAAAGAAGTAACTCCCCCCCTTCTGCCGATCATGCCTTATAAACCTGCCACACCTTGCAGTGATATCTTTTACGCTAAAGCCTTCCCGGAAGGTCCGGCCTGTATTAACACGGCCAGGCGGTGTATAATTGTAATGATTTCAAAAGAAAATTTTGAGTCGAACGATTTATTGAGATTCTCAGCATGGAGGTACGAACGGCAAAAATAATAACGCTCAACGCGTGCGTTAGGCCTTACAACTCCAAAGGAGGGAAGCGTATGACGCTCAATGATGCCGCATACATCGCGCAGATCGTGACTGGTATTGGCAGCCTTGTTGTTGCTGGGTTAGCTATCAGAGCTAGTAGACAGATTTCGGCTCAGCAGCAAGAGACTGCACTTAAGACGAATCGTGCTTACATCGTCCCCCACTTTGCTCAAGTAAGTCTTTTCACCGTGGGAAAGCCTGTTGAACTCACTTTGACTGCAAGAAACTGGGGGCAGACTCCAGCCCTCAGAACACGAGGGACCGTTCGGGTTTACTTTGCCGATCAAATGCGTGGAGAACCGCTGGAAATTGAGCCTGAGAAATCAGAGATAGCTCTCCCGCCACAGCAGGGATTTCAACTTGATCGCGTTGGCAAAGACACGACCCCATTAACAGACCAGCAGTTCGAGCAGATAAAGAGCGGGACGCTGCGCTTGTTTTGTGACTTCTTGGTCGAGTATTACGATATAGCTGGTGGAAAGCATGAAACCTCAGTCAGATACTTCCTTGACCCGAAGAATCTCTCACAGAAACCTTATCCGCCCCTATCAATTGGGAAGGACTCTCTCTCTATGAGCTAAGGGGATAAGAAGTGATCAGTAGAACGTTGGGTACGAGCCCCAATTGGGTAAGAGCGGCGTTTAACCGTCTGATACCGTGGAGCCCCAAGATGATTTTTTCTGCACTTGAAAGTTTCTCTTGATATTCGTGAGAGTTTCAGTTTTCTGAAACACGTTTGATAGGAGGTGGAGACCACCAGGCCATATTGCTTACAGAATGAACTTTGAATCTCCTGCATGGGCTCCATTGCCAGGGGAGGGTTTTTCCCAGGACAAGTGTGTGCAATTACTATGTAACACCTGGCAACTCGATAATGTGTTCCACAAAATTCATGTTTTCTTTTTCAGCAACCAGATTCAATTTTCCAATCAGGTCTACAACATTTACAGCAGTTTGTCCCGATAGTTCAGCTGTCGGCAACAACGCCTTTCGATAAGCGCACGACTTTGGAAGCCAGTCAAACCCATTAAAGTTGTTCTGGTTCAATACAATACAATCAGGGTGTTTTTCCGCTCTGGTCTCATAACAGGAACAACATCTTTGCTCAATGTCGTAATTCCTGCAAATTATGTTTGTATAATAGACAGTTCCGTCGTCTTCATCTTCTATCTTGACCAGGCAGCAAATGCCGCAGCGGTCGCATAGATCTTCCCATTCGCTCCTGCTCATCATATGGTTCAAGTCAGCCTGTCCATCCTGAAATGCTGGAGCATTCCTATAAACGCCGGGGAACCGATGGGGTTAGTGCCCATGCCGAAGAGGTGGCTGTCGCAGTCACAGTCTGAGGAGCCGAAGCCTTGTACCGACCATTCGGCGATCTCTTTCAGGCTCCCGGCGATGGCGCACTCCAGCCTCTCGCTCGCCCTCACCGGCAGGCCCGCGATGAACTCAGCCTCGTGCCTCAGATAATCAATTGGCCAGTGCTGGTTCTTCCTCATCCTCTGGTGCCTGCTGATTCTGGCTGTAAGGTTTTCCATGGCAGAGCCGACGTAGAGGTAATACCCTTTGGGGAACCGCAGCCTGCCGAGGGCTCCCACGCTGATCTCCTTCTCCTCTTTGAGCCTGAGGAGGATGATGTAGCTGCCGCTGTCATGGGCCTCCCTTTCAATGAGGGACCAGGGGATCTCAAGCTCCCTTGCTTGCGGCTCAGGGGTGAGGTCATGTCTCCAGTTCACTCCCACGGCTCTGACCAGAATCTCATCTTTTACATCGCAGAGGGCGTTGGAGAACTCGATGTCTGTGTGATACTCGGGCATGAACCTCTGCGCTGTGGGTGAATGGACAACGAAGAGCACGCCGCCCTTCCTTCCCTTCCTGGAGAGCTCCGCCAGCTCAAGGATGTGCTTCCTTCCCCGGGCGGTAACCGCGTCGGGGAACATGGCCGTCTCCCTGCCGAAGAGGGTGCAGGACTTCACCTCGAGGAGGAGCTCTTCATTGCTTTTTTTCAGGAGGAGGTCGAACCTGCTATGACCGCAGGTCACCTCTGCTCTCTCCACCCGGTATCCGGCGAGGGATGGAATCCGTCCCTCGTCTATGAGCCACCGGGCAACGGTGTTGGTGTGATGGGTGTGAAGGAGGATCGGCCTGCCCTCTCTCTCAACGCCGACACAGGTATAGTCAGTGCTCCCTTCAGTGGAGCTGTTTCTGGAAAGATAGAGCCCCGTGCCGGGAAAGAGGAGCTCCCAGAGCCTTCCGGGGTTGGGGAGATAAGCCCTGACGGTCATGCCATCCAGGAGACATTCGATGATGAACCTGTTTGGCCTGCTGATGAAGGCCGCTTTTCTGAGATCGCCGAAGAGCCTGAGGTCACTCACAGATGACGTACCTTTGCGCCTTTGCAAGCCTCTTTCCCTTCAGCCCAAGGTCTTCAAGCCTGTTGATTTTTCCTTCTTTCCTCGCCTTGATGATCCTGCTTACCGTCTCCGGTCCGAGTCCAGGGGCCTTCAGGAGAGATTCCTTCGCCGAGCTGTTGAGCCGCAACGGGAAGAACTCGGGGTGACTCTCCGCCCATATCTCCTTGGGGTCTTTGTCCAGCCGCAGGTTGCCTGTTGAGTCGAGGATGATGTCCTCCCTGGTGAAGCCGTACTTCCTGATGAGGAAGTCAGTCTGGTAGAGCCTGTGCTCGCGCATGAACCTCCCCTCAGGCTCAAGGGGCCTGTTCTCTCCGGGGATGCCGGGGTTGCCGAGCCCCCGTTGGTAGGCTGAGAAGTAGACCCTCTGGAACCGTAGCTTCTTGTATATGCTGAAGCTGTAGTCTATGATCTCCGAGTCTTTCTCGTCGGAGGCGCCCACAATGAACTGGGTGGTGCACTTCACCCTCTCGTGCCTGTTTCCCCGCTCGGTGAGCCTTGCCATGAGTTTGATGGGCCTGATGATAACGCTCATGTAGTCCTTCTTCTGAGAGAGGAGCTGGAAGTGGCTCTTGCCGGGAGTTTCGATGTTCAGGGAAACGGCGCTGGCCAGAGAGACTGAATCCTCAACAGCCGCGTCCGAGGCTCCGGGGA
>JBAZFD010000167.1:0-5260 GCA_041653575.1 Thermodesulfovibrionales bacterium | reverse complement strand
GACAAGGGCTTTCATCTCATTCATGCTCATCCTCTCCTTCGGTCTCACAGCCATGGTCACGGCAGGATGCAGGGAGCAGACTGAGGAGCAGAAGGAAGGAAAGGGAGAAAACCGGAGGAGATCCATGAAACCATCAAAGGAAGAGCTGAAGAAAAAACTGACGCCCCTTCAGTACAGGGTCACCCAGGAAGAGGCCACGGAGCGGGCCTTTGACAACGAATACTGGAACAACCACCGGGAAGGGATCTATGTGGACATTGTAACCGGTGAGCCTCTTTTCAGCTCCCTGGACAAGTTCGATTCAGGCACAGGCTGGCCCAGCTTCAGCAGGCCCCTGGAGCCCGGCAATGTCGTGGAGCATTCAGACCGGAAGTTCTTTATGAAGAGGACCGAGGTGAGGAGCAAAAAAGGTGACTCCCACCTCGGTCATGTCTTTGATGACGGTCCCCGTCCGACGGACCTCCGTTACTGTCTCAACTCAGCAGCCCTCAGGTTTATCCCGAAAGAGGATCTGGAAAAAGAGGGGTACGGGGAATACCTGAAGCTCTTTGAAAAGAAGTAGGAAGAAAGGGTCAGGCTTTTCAGCCGCCGACCGGCCTGATCAGCCAGCGTTACGGCAGCTCTTCAAAGAGTATCCCCAGGCACCTGTCGCAGAGCTCGTACCCTTCCTCACCGAGAAAGGGATCTACCAGGTCGGAGGGCGCCTCAAAGGAACTGCCGCACCTCTCGCAGACATACTCTTTTTGGGGGGATTTGATTGCCAGATGGGTCCTGAGGGTTTCATTGAGGATATCGTAATACCGCATCCCGCTGAGCTCCTCCTCTTCCTGCACTGATGTGGAGGGGATTCTTCCGAGATCCTGAAGATAGACAATCAGCTCGGAGGCTGAGATGTTCCCTGCGTCCTTCGCATCCCTGAGCTCTCCGATCAGGTGGAGTTTGGGATGCTCTGAAAGGGAATCAACAGTCCCGATCTCAACGCCGAAGGACCGGAGCTCTGTTACAAAGGAACATAAATCCTGTGAAGCTGCTGTTACCACATATCCATCCTGTAGGTATAACTTTCAGGCCCCGTTAAAGGGGCCTGCATGTTCTTATTGTACCTGATAGATGATAGACCGGGCAAATTTATATACCTCTCAGGCGTCTTCCGGCTGCCGGATCAGGGGACAGCCCAGCCTGTCGCAGAAACCGCATTCCCTGACCTCGCCGCCTATGTGCTTCTGCACCGAAAAAATATTGAAGACAAAACTTTTCCTGAGCCTCTTCGCCATCCGCACAGCGGTACAGAAGGTCTGAAGACAGATCCTGTCGAAAACCGACACCTCGTGAAAATTCACCACAACCCTTTCCGCATTGCTGATCGAGACCATGAGGGCTGATTTGAAGTCTTCATTGTGCCTGGAGGTGATGTCGCCCCGGAATGTCAGGATCCCTGCATCGTGAGACCTTTCAAAGCTGAAATTCAGCATCTTCTTCTCCTCCGTCAGTGCAGGCTCCAGCCCCTGACCGGTTGCCTGACCATTCCATGGGGTTAACCTCTCTGCTCCCGATGGATTTCTCCTTCTCTGTTCTCCCTGTCGCTGTCTGAAAGACCGGAGCTATGAAACTGCAAGAATCTACTATACACTCAGAGACCGGCAAAATCAGCTGTCATTTCTGACAGGGTGGATCTGTCTGTCAGTACTTCAAAATCTATCCCTTTTCGAGGTTGCTGTCAAGCGGTAACTATCAGATGCGGCTGGTCGGAAGGAGTCCCTTCAGCCTCAGAACCCGAAGAATCGCTTCAGCCCCCTGGTCATACCGTTTTCTTCACCGCCTCCGTTGTCGGGAGTGTCGGGAGCTTCAGCCTCCTGTGGTCTCTCCGGCTCCTGGGGGGTCTCAGGCTGCTGTATTGCCCTGCCCCTCCTGCCTCTCCGGTCGCTGCCATCCATACCCTCCATGCCCAGGGGGAGCATGGCAGTAGACTTTCTCCTCTCCTTCACCTCCCAGATGGGCCTCCAGTTCTCCTGCTCCTTCGGGTCTTTAGGCCTGGGAGGATGGACAACATTGAGCTCATCGCCGTAGGCGATGAACTGGAGCATTGCCCCCTCGGTGTCTCTGAAGATCCCCTTCGGGACAGAGCAGCTCGTCCTATCGGAAGGCATGACCACCCGATCCTGGATGAGCCTCCGCACATCACCGGGTGAGAGAAAGTCCATGAGCCCCCAGCCTGTCTCCTTCACCTCGCTGGAACTCCAGAGAATCAGCTCCTCTGTCTCCCTGTTGCTCGACATGGCTGAGGCAAAGTATCCTGTTGCCGTGGGTATGGCCTTCCACTGGAAGCCTATGCTGTCCCTGAGCCCTCCCCTGACTGAGCTGAAGCTCACAGGGGACATGAAGTCATGCCCCTCATCAATGCTGAAACGGATATCGGGGGTGTAGTTTCCATGGACGAGCTGGCCACCTTTCAACGAGCTCTCCGGCAAGACCTGTTTAGAGCTCCGCTCGTTGGGCCACTGGCTGTATATCCGGCCTGAACGGGGCATGGGCGGATGCTGGGAACCGCTGCGTCCAGCCATGGCCTTCCCGAAATCAGCCATATTCATCCGTTCCGTGTCTATCACCAGGGGCTGTCCTTTCGGCACCTCTTCACCGCATCCCCAGTAGATGAGCATCCTCATCTTCGGTTTCTCATACCTGGGCTGCTCCTCCTGCCCCTCGTACCGCTCCGCCTGCGCCTTGGGCGGGATAATCAGGGGAAGGCTGTCGCCCATCCTCTGGCCCGGAGGGATGTCATGGGAGGCCTCAGGAGAAGAAGGCAGGGACTGGGGAGAAATCAGTCTGAGAAAGAGGTTTTTTACCGGACCGGACCGGGGCATACCCATCATGCCGCCGAAAGCCCCCATATCCTCCATGCCGGGGATGACCTGGTTCACGGTGGACACATCCATCCAGTATTGCACAGGCGGGGTTCTGTCGGCCCCGGAGGCAGGAACAATCCCCCCTGTCAGTATCGTAAGCGCACAAAAGACAAGACCGGCGGTCTTTGCTCTCATTTCAATCCTCCTCAATAGTTCTTTCACAGCAGCTCTCAGACGCCATGGTCCCGCAGGGAGCAGCCGCTATCGCCGCCCTCAGCGCCTCGGGATCAAAGGGCTTGACCAGGTAGGCAAGGGGATTCAGTTTTTTCGCCTCTTCATGGATATCCTCCTCCGCATAGCCTGTCATGAATATCACCGGGATACCGAAGTCGGCAATGATCCGGCGGGCAGTCTCAATACCGCTCCTCTCGCCCTGGATGTTTATGTCCATCACGATGACGTCGGGCATCTCCTGTCCTGCCTTATCAATCGCCTCGGATCCGGATACCGCGGGCTCGCAGGTCTCGAAATCCCAGGTCTGCACGAGCATTTCAAGGGCCATAGCCTGGATGACTTCATCATCAACAATCAGCACCTTCTTTGTCTTCACCTGCTCATATCCTCCTTATGTAATGAGGCTCGCGGAAAGTAAGGAGGAACCCCGGATCCGGTCCGTCCTTCAGCTGCACCCTTCCCCCAAGCTGGCCTTCGGTTAGTTTTTTTACAAGCTTCAGCCCCAGGGTCTTCGTCTTGTGGAGATCGATACCTTCCGGCAGGCCTATCCCGTTGTCGCTGTAGCTTATCCTGATTTCCCCCTCCCCGGTCAACAGCCCCTCTATCCTGATCTCCCCGTCCCTCCCCCCTGGGAAGGCGTACTTCAGGGAGTTGGACATGAGCTCATTGATCACCAGGCCGCAGGGGATGATGGCGTCGATGGAAAGGCTGAAGCTTTCGATATCGAGCTTCAGGGCCACCTTCCCCGAGGTCGTCCTGTAGCTGTTCAGCAGCGCCTTTGAGAGGTCGTCCACGTAATCCCTGAGACTGACATTGGAGAGGTCCCCTGCCTGGTAGAGCTTCTGATGGACCAGGGACATGGAGGTGATCCTGCCCTGGAGGTCCCTGAACATCTGCAAGGACCTGTCGTCCCGGAGGGATGCTGTCTGAAGGGTGATCAGGCCTGAGATGACGTTCATGTTGTTCTTTGTCCGGTGGTAGAGCTCCCGAAGGAGGGTCTCCTTCTCCTGGAGCGCCTTCTCTATCTGTCCCTCCTTTTCCCTGCGTGCAAGGATTTCCACCTCAAGATCATCCTTGATATCCAGCAGCTCCGCTGTCCGCTCCCGGACCCGTGTTTCCAGATCAGCCTTTGCCCTCCGCAACTCCTCCGTCCGCTCCTGAACCCTCGTCTCCAGCTCTTCGTAGGCCCCGCGCAACGCCTCTTCGGCCCGCTTGCGCTCGGTGATGTCATCGAAAACAATAACGATATAACCGCGTATCGGGCTGTAGGCGGCTACGGCATACCACCTGCCGAGGGGCTCAAGGTACTGATCAAACCGGACAGCCTCGCCTGTCATCGCAACCCTGCCGAAGGCGCCTATCCAATCGGCAGGGTCCTTTTCAATGCCGGGTAGCGCCTCGGTCATCCTTTTGCCTACAGTCTCATCCCTGAGCAGGCTTGTTTGCCTTTCAAAGGCCTGGTTTGCCTCAATCAGGACGCAATCCACAGGCCTCCCCAGATCATCAAGCTCCATCCTGCAGAAAGCAACTCCTGCGAGCATGTTCTCAAACAGCAGCCGGTACCTGGCTTCGCTCCTGCTGAGCGCATCCAACGCCCTCCTGCGCTCCGAGCTCTCTATCAGCTCCCACTGACCGTCACGCCGCGTCAGGGCAAACTGGTGGTTCTTGACCACATCAATCGCCTCCACGGCGCTGCACCGGTCGAGGGAATAGGTACAGATGCCGATCATCCGGTATCTGCCGATAACGCTGTCCACCGTTTCTTCATAGGCAACGAAGTCCCGCCATCCTGCCTTTTCAAGCCAGAAGGTATTCCCCGTCAGCCTCAGGCCGTCATAACCCTTTATCAAGGCATGATTGAGCTTCTCCACCCAGCCCTTGAGTACCCTCTCTGCGTCGAAAATCCCCTCTTTGAGATACCATTCCGAGTGGGGGATAATCTCGATCTGCCCTTTGCTGAGGTAATGGTCGAGATCGGGAAGGGCCTTGCGGAGCGCTGTTTCAGCCTCCTGCCCTGAAAGAGGCTCAGAGGTGACCCAGAGGCAGAACTCGTTGTTCTCCAGCCCTGCCTTGAAATAGGGGACCAGGATCGCCGTCAGGTCTTCCTCTGTCCGGTAGAACTGGCAAAAGTGTGTGCCCCAGGGAACGTCACCTATGATATCAATGCCGGATCTCCTCAGCCC
>JBAZFD010000166.1:0-5264 GCA_041653575.1 Thermodesulfovibrionales bacterium | reverse complement strand
TGTCATTCCCGCTTGTCGGGAATCCCTCTGAAAAGACTCAAAAGGATGCAGGACAAGCCGGCATGACAGTTTTATTTCTCCCATTTTGAACCATCTTACACTATTTTTGAACTACTTTAAACCATCCTTTTATTTAAACAATTTTTAAACCGCAGTCTTTGCTCCTGCCCAGGCGACAATCTCATCCACCATCGCCTTTATCGTGGCCTCAGCAGGCACAATGGTCACGGTGAGCCCGGCCTTTTCAATCGCCTTTTTTGTCACCGGCCCGATGGCTGCAATGGTCATGCCCTTGAGGAGGTCTATCGCCTCATCTCCCACGATATCGAGGAAGTTGTGGAATGTAGCTGCGCTGGTGAAGGTAGCAACAGTGAGCCTTCCCCCCTTGAGGAACCTCTTGAGCCTCTTTCCGTGGGTCATGGGCTTTACCGCGCGGTAGGTGACAGGGGTGTCGATCTCCCCTCCCAGCTCCCTCACCTTCTCAGGCAATATCTCCCTCGCCTTCTCAGCCCTTGGCAGCAGTATTTTGATCCCTTTCAGACTGCCGACTGGAGACAGCCGACTGAAGGACTCTATGAGCCCTTCGGCATTGAACTCCTCGGGAATAAGATCAACCCTGATCCCGTACCGGTTCACCGCCTCGGCTGTCTTTGTGCCGATGGCGCAGATCTTTATGCCCTTGAGATCGCGCACATCCCTTCCCCTGTCCATGAGCCTCTTCATAAAATAAGAGACCCCGTTGCCGCTGGTGAAGATGATCCAGTTGTATCCCTCGATTCTCTCTATGGCATTGTCCAGGCCGGTGTAGTCCTCAGGGGGGGCGATTGCTATGGTGGGGAATTCGAAGATCTCTCCACCCAGGTCCTCGATAGGCTCATACTCCTTGGTGTATGACCTGGTGATGAGCACCCTCTGGCCGAAGAGGGGCTTGTCCTCGTACCATCTCAGGGTGTCACGCAGCTGCACCACATTGCCCACGATCATAATGGCAGGGGGCCTGATATCTTCTTCTTTCACAAGGGCGGCTATCTCTTTCAATGTGCTCACAACGGTCTTCTGGTCAGGCCTGGTCCCCCAGCGAACCACAGCAGCAGGGGTGTCGGCTGACTTCCCGTGCTCCAGGAGTTTCGAGGTGATGGTGTTGATGTTCTTCACCCCCATGAGGAAGACAAGGGTATCCAGGGTCTGGCTGAGCTGTGCCCAGTTGATGGTGCTCTCCGATTTGGCCACATCCTCATTCCCGGTAATGACCGCAAAGGAGGAGGAGTACTTCCTGTGGGTCAGGGGTATCCCTGCATAGGCCGGGGCTGCAATGGAGGAGCTCACGCCGGGGATGATCTCGAACTCTATCCCCTCTGCCCTGAGGACCTCAGCCTCTTCCCCTCCCCTGCCGAAGACAAAGGGGTCGCCGCCCTTGAGCCTGCAAACAATCTTCCCTTCCTTTGCCTTGTCCACCAGGGCCTGGTTGATCTCGTCCTGGGTCATGGCATGATGGCCGCCCCTCTTCCCTGCGTAGATAAACTCAGAGTCATGGCTGATGTAGTTCAGGACCTGGGCGTTGATATGAAAGTCATAAACCACAGCCTCAGCCTTCCGGAGGCACTTCATGCCCTTCACGGTGAGAAGCCCGATGTCACCGGGTCCCGCTCCTATGAGATAAACCTTTCCTTTTTTCATTGATACCTCTCCTTGGGGCTCTATCTGTCTTTGGCAGGATTCAACTACCTGTTTATAATACTAAAAAGGGGGACAATGTCCCCTCTTTAGGAAAAACCGGCTCAATGATGTATTCGTCTCTTCCTGTCTTAGCTTGCGATCTCTCCGTTCACCGGGGGCAGATTCTTTCCGTAGACCTCATCGAGGATCTCCTTTGCGCCTCTGGCGAGAAGATCCTCGGCCAGCCTGATTCCCAGGGATTCAGCCTCCTCAGGAGAGCCTTCGATCTGACCTTTCACCAGGATGTCGCCTGTGACGCTTCCCACAAGGCCGTTCATCACAATCCTTCCCTCAACAAGCCTCGCATGGGCTGCAATAGGGACCTGGCAACCGCCTTCAAGCCTCTTCAGGAGCGCCCTTTCAGCCCTCACACAGACCGATGTCTCGGCATGGTTCAAAGGGGCAATGAGCTCATTGATAAAGGGATCGTCTATTCTGCACTCTATTCCCACAGCGCCCTGGCCGATGGCAGGGAGGCTGAGATCGGGCTGCAAGACCTCAGTGATCCTCTCAGACCAGCCGAGCCGCTTCACGCCTGCCGCTGCCAGGATGATGGCATCGAACTGCCCCTCATCAAGCTTTCTGAACCTGGTTTCCAGGTTACCCCTGAGCTGCTCGATCTTCAGATCGGGCCTGATGTTCAGGATCTGGCATGACCGCCTGAGGCTGCTTGTTCCAACAACCGCGCCCTGGGCGAGGGCGCTGAAACCGGCGGTCATGAAGGCGCCTTCAGCCGACCTTCTGCTTATGAAGGCGTCGCGGGGGTCCTCCCTCTCGCAGATCACTGCAAGATGGAGCCCATCAGGAAACTCAGTGGGCACATCCTTCATGCTGTGGACAGCGATATCGGCCTCTCCCTTCAGGAGCGCCTCTTCTATCTCCTTCACAAAGAGTCCCTTTCCGCCGACCTTTGCAAGAGGGACATCAAGGATCTTGTCCCCTGTGGTCTTTATCTTGTTCAGTTCTATCTCCAGGTGGGGATGGAGCCTCTGGAGCTCTGACTTGACCCATTCAGCCTGCCAGAGGGCGAGCTTGCTTCCCCTTGTTCCGATGACAATCTTATTCTTCATCTTCCTCCCCGTTTATGCCGTACAGTTTCTTGATCATGGCAATGAGTTCATCCCGGTCCTCCGTATCCTCCTTGAGGGCAACGGTGGGCGGGTGGATAAGCTTGTTGATGATCGCAGAGGCAAGGTACTCCACTCCCTTCATGGTGGACTCATTCACACCGGGGCACCTGTTCCTGAACTTTTCCAGTTCCTCAGCCTTCACCGTCTCTGCCTTCTGCCGCAAGGCGACTATGGTGGGCACGGAATCAAGGGAGGCCATCCAGCGGGTAAAGACACCCACCTCTTCAGTGATGATCCCCTCTGCCTTTTCCGCCTCTTTTCTCCTCTCCAGGATATTGGTGTCCACCACGTCCTGAAGGTTGTCCACGTCGTAGAGATAGACATTGTCCAGCTTGTTGATCTCGGGATCTATGTTTCTGGGCACGGAGATGTCAATGAGGAAGACCGGCCTGTGCTTCCTTTCCTTCATCACCCGCTGCATCTGGTCCTTCATGAGCACATAGGTGGGAGCGCCCGTGGAGCAGATGAGGATGTCGGTATGGGTCATCTCATCAACAAACTCCTCGAACTTCACCGGCTTGCCCCTGAACTCCTGGGCCAGCTGGCATCCCCGCTCATAGGTCCTGTTGGCTACTTTCACATCGGTCACGCCGTTGTTCACCAGGTGACGGGCCGCAAGCTCGGCCATCTCACCGGCTCCCAGGAGCATACAGGACGTTCCTGCCAGATCGGTAAAGATCTTCCGCGCCAGCTCTACAGCAGCGAAGCTGATGGAAACGGCGTTCTCAGCGATCCTTGTCTCAGTCCGCACCCTCTTGGCTGTGGAAATAGCCTTTTTCATGAGTTTGTTCAGGAGGACACCTGTGGTCTTCTTGGTCAGGGAGAAGTCAAAGGCGTCTTTCAGCTGTCCGAGGATCTGGGGCTCGCCTACAACCATGGAGTCAAGGCTGGAAGCCACCCTGAAGACATGGCGCACAGCGTCTTCATTCGTATGGAGGAAGAGGCTCTTCTCGAACTCTCCCCTGGAGATGTTGTGGAAGCGGGCAAGGAAGTCCTTGATGCTCTCCCCCCCCTTTACCGTATCGGTGACGCAGGTGTAAATCTCCACCCTGTTGCAGGTGGAAAGGAGGGTCACCTCCTTCACCTCCGGAAGCGCCCTGAGCTGGAAGATACCCTCCTCCAGTTTCGGACCGTTGAAGGCGATCTTTTCCCTTACGTCAACTCCTGCTGTCTTATGATTGAGTCCGGTTACGAGGATTTTCATCGGGGGGTATCTCTAACTCTCTCCTTTCCTTCTTATGAGAATACGTGCATGCTCTTCAGGAGCAGGTTTACTCCGTAGAATGTGAAGAGGACTGCCACGAATCCCACAATGGACAGGATGGCTGCCCTCCTCCCCCTCCATCCTGCCGTAAGCCTGGCATGGAGGACAAGGGCGTAAATAAACCAGGTGATCAGAGACCAGGTCTCCTTGGGGTCCCATCTCCAGTAGCTTCCCCATGCGCTCTCAGCCCAGAAGGCGCCGGTAATGATGGCAAGGGTAAGGAGGGGGAAGCCAAGGGTAATAAGCCGGTAATTTATCTCATCCAGCACCTGGAGGCTCGGGAGCCTCCTGAAAAGACCGCCTAGGTGCTTTGACTTCAGGTAATGCTCCTGAATAAGGTACATCAGCCCTGTCCCTGCTGCCACAGCGAAAGAGGCGTTCCCCATGAAGGCGAAGAAGGTATGAATCGCCATCCAGTAGCTCTGGAGCACCGGGCTGAGGGGCTGTATCTCCCTGGGGAGTATGGAGGAAGAGAGCATGAAGACGAAGACCAGGGGCAGAATGAAGGAGCCCATGATGCCGATCTTGTATTTCAGTTCAAGGTAGAAGAAGATGAGCATGATACACCAGGCATAGAATGATGAGGCCTCGTGCATGCTGGTGATGGGGAGGTGTCCTGCATCAACATACCTCAGCACTATGGTAAAGGTGTGGACAAGGAACCCGATACCGGCTAAGACAAGCATCAGCCGCGAGGACTCCTTGCCGCCCCTGAAGACGTCGACGATCCCGATCAGGGCGGAGACAAAGTAGGCGGTGAGCGCCAGCTCAAAAAGTACCGTATCCATCAGAAGCAACCGAGCTCACAGTTCATGATTTTGATTGACAGAAGATTTGCAGCGGCTCCAACCTCTTTGTAGGGAACACCCATGGTCTCAGCTATCTCTCTGGCGTCTTTGCAACCGATCTTTCCATTCACAGCCTTTTCCCTCAGCATCGCCTCTATCTCCTTTCTCTCTGCCACCATTGTAATAAACCCTGTGAGTGTTGTGATATCCGGGGACCCGGAAAGGACAGTACAGGTCGGCTTCCCCTTCGGTTCGCCCATCCCCTCGGGAGGGCTTTCAACTATGATGATATCCGCCGTGGAGAGGAGCCTCTCTCCTGAGGCCTTTGGCCTCCTGTGCGAATCTCCGCTCAGGAATAGTACAACA
>JBAZFD010000165.1:0-5301 GCA_041653575.1 Thermodesulfovibrionales bacterium | reverse complement strand
TCAATGAGAGAGTCCTCGTCATAGACAATCTCCATGGCCCTGCCGCCCAGGACATAAGAGGGCCGCACCATCACCGGATAGCCGATCCTGGTGGCCTGTATCACCGCCTCTTCACAGGACATGGCAGTACCGCTCTCGGGCTGCTTGAGGTTCAGCTTATGGAGGAGATCCTTGAACCTCCTCCTGTCCTCGGCCCTGTCGATGGAGTCAGGCGAGGTGCCCAGGATCTTCACGCCCTCTTTCTCCAGGGGGACAGAGAGCTTCAGGGGGGTCTGTCCGCCGAACTGGACGATCACGCCTTCAGGCTTCTCCCTTTCGATGATGTTCAGCACGTCCTCTCTGGTGAGGGGCTCGAAGTAGAGCCTGTCTGCTGTGTCGTAGTCCGTGCTGACCGTCTCGGGGTTGCAGTTCACCATGATCGTCTCATACCCCAGCTCCTTCAGGGCGAAGACCGCATGGACACAACAGTAGTCGAACTCAATCCCCTGACCGATCCTGTTCGGCCCTGACCCGAGGATGATCACCTTCTTCCTGTCAGTAGGAGGCGCTTCGCTCTCAACGAAAGGGTCCAGGGGCAAGGGTCCAGGGGCCAGTAACGGATCAGAAACATTTTCCGAACCCTTGACCCTTGACCCTTGACCCTGTTCTTTTTCTTCCTGACCCTGGACCCTATAAAAAGGTTTCTCATAGGTCGAGTAGAGATAGGGCGTAAAGGCAGCGAACTCGGCTGCGCAGGTGTCCACCATCTTGTACACCGGCCTCAGGCCGATCTCCTTCCTGAGGTTCCTGATCTCCGTCTCTGTCTTTCCCGTGAGCTCAGCGATTCTCTTGTCCGAGAAGCCGTATTCCTTCAGTTCCCTGAGAACATCAGGGTCCAGGGTCCAGGGTCCGGGGTCCTCTCCTTCTTGCCCCTTGTCCCTTGCCCCTTGCCCCTTTACCCTTTCCTCCATCTCCACGATCTGCCGCATGTTGTTGAGGAACCAGAGGTCTATGCCGGTGAGCTCGTTGACCTCTCCTGTGGTGAGCCCCATCCGTAAGGCCTCAGCCACGTACCAGATCCTTTCGGCGTTCGGTGTCTTCAGCCTCGCCTTCAGCTCATCCATGCCTGCCGGAACAGGATCAAGGCCTGCTGTGCCGATCTCAAGGGAACGGAGGGCCTTCTGGAGGGACTCCTTGAAGGTCCTGCCGATGGACATCACCTCTCCCACGGACTTCATCTGTGTGGTGAGGGTGGCGTCCGCCTCAGGGAACTTCTCAAAGGTGAAACGGGGGATCTTGGTCACCACATAGTCAATGGTGGGCTCAAAAGATGCAGGTGTCTCGCGGGTGATGTCGTTCCTGATCTCATCAAGGGTGAACCCCACGGCCAGCTTCGCCGCTATCTTCGCAATGGGGAAGCCGGTGGCC
Source organism: Thermodesulfovibrionales bacterium (assembly GCA_041653575.1). Classification (GTDB taxonomy): domain Bacteria; phylum Nitrospirota; class Thermodesulfovibrionia; order Thermodesulfovibrionales; family Dissulfurispiraceae; genus JBAZFD01. The sequence goes on along the minus strand of JBAZFD010000165.1, from coordinate 3,894 downwards.
TTGCTCGCCAGGGCAGAGCTCCTGGAGACCCTGGGGTTCATCTCGATCACGATCATCCTGCCGTTTTCCGGGTTGATGGCGAACTGGATGTTCGATCCGCCGGTGTCGACACCGATCTCCCTGATGACCGCGATGGCTGCGTCCCTCATCCTCTGGTATTCCTTGTCGGTCAAGGTCTGGGCAGGGGCAACGGTGATGGAATCTCCGGTGTGGACGCCCATGGCGTCGAAGTTCTCTATGGAGCAGATGACGACCACGTTGTCCATGGTGTCGCGCATGAGCTCCAGCTCATACTCCTTCCATCCCAGGACAGACTCCTCCACAAGGATCTGGCTCACCGGGCTGAGCTTGAGTCCCTTGCTCAGGAGGTCCTTGTATTCCTCTATGTTGTAGGCGATCCCTCCGCCTGTGCCGGCGAGGGTGAAGGCAGGCCTCAGGATGGCAGGAAAGCCGACATGGTCAATCACCTCAAGACCCTCCTCAAGAGTGGTGACCGCCGCGCTTTTGGGAACATCAAGGCCGATCTTTCTCATCGCCTCCTTGAAGAGCTCCCTGTCCTCGCCCTTCTTGATCGCCGGGAGTTTCGCGCCTATGAGCTCAACGCCGTACTTGTCGAGGATGCCGGACTCAGCCAGCTTCACCGCGAGGTTCAGGGCTGTCTGGCCTCCCATGGTGGGCAGGACCGCGTCGGGCCGCTCCTTTCTGATGATCAGCTCCAGCATCTCAACTGAAAGGGGCTCGATGTAGGTGGCATTGCCTATCTCAGGGTCCGTCATAATGGTGGCGGGGTTGGAGTTCACCAGGACGATCTCGTACCCCTCCTCCCTGAGGGCCTTGCAGGCCTGTGTCCCTGAGTAGTCGAACTCGCAGGCCTGGCCGATCACAATAGGCCCTGACCCGATCAGGAGTATCTTCTTAATGTCATTCCTCTTTGGCATCTGTGCTCCTTACAGAAAGAAAATTTTTTATCTTTGAAAGGACTTTGTCCGATTCTTCTTGTTTCTCAGAAGAAAAGACCGTTACTGTCTTTCCTCCTGAAAACCGCATCTGCACGGTATGAAACTCCGATCTGTCGCCGAAGCCGGTTATCACCGTGCCGTGATGGGCTGCCACCTTCTCTACAATAGCTATGGCGTCCTTGTTCTGAGGGTCAATGACCGTACTGGCGATCCTCAGCTCCGACAGCCCGGAAAGGGGATAGACAACAGCCCTCTGCGCCAGCCCGGTATGGGCGATCCTGATCTCACCCTTTTCCCTGTCTATCCGCATCTCAAGGAGGTTCTCCCTGAATACGATCTTCCTGAAAAAGAAGAACAGACCGATAAAAAGGAGAGCCGCCCCTACCAGAGACAGGAGGGAGAAGCTCAGAGCCCCTGAAAGGAACATGGATACAACCATGACCAGAGCCCCGGCGGCCAGGCTGGAGGCGAATTCCCTGTTGTAGACCCCGCTGTGCAGGACGCTCTCCTTCTGGGCTGTGAAGGATGCGGTCCTGAAAAAAAGGCTCTCGCCCCTCTCCTCCAGGGAATAGTTCTCTTTCTCCATCCCTACACCCTCACAGGGAGGATCTCAGCGGAGGGTTCCTGCACCATACCTCCCCTCCAGCATATCGCGGAAACGCTGGAAGATGTGGGCGGCGTCATTGGGTCCAGGTCCTGCCTCGGGATGATGCTGCACAGAGAATATGGGGAGCTCAACATGCTCCATCCCTTCCTCTGTGCCGTCATAGAGGTTCCTGTGGGTAAGCTTCACCTGGTCGCCGAGGCTGTGGATGTCAACGCAATAGTTGTGGTTCTGCGAGGTGATCTCCACCCTTCCGGTAATCAGATCCTTCACCGGGTGGTTACCGCCGTGGTGGCCGAACTTCAGCTTGTAGGTCCTTCCTCCCATGGCAAGACCGAGGATCTGGTGGCCCAGGCATATCCCGAAGACCGGCTTCTTCCCCATGAGCTTCCGCGCATTCTCAATGCCGTATCCCACTGCCTGGGGATCACCGGGGCCGTTGCTGAGGATAATCCCGTCAGGGTTCATCTCAAGGACAGCCTCAGCCGGGGTCCGGGCAGGAACGACAGTCACATCAAAACCTGCCTCAACAAGGTTCCTTAGGATATTGAACTTCACGCCGAAGTCATAGACCACAACGCTCCTGGGCCTGCTTCCCTCAGAGGCTATCTCCGGAGGACACCACCTCCAGCAGCCCTCGCTCCAGGTATAGGGGGCCTGGGTAGTCACCTCTTTCACCAGGTCCAGGCTGGATATGCCGGGGTGTTTCCTCACCTTATCCAGGAGGCTCGCAGGATCGCTATCCTTCGTGGAGATGATGCCCATCTGCGCCCCGTAGTTCCTGAGGTGGCGGGTCAGCGCCCGTGTGTCGAGCCCCTCAATCCCGAGGACCCCGTTCGATCTGAGGTATTCACCAAGGGAGATGTTCGATCTCCAGTTGCTCGGAAAGTCCAGGTATTCCCTGACCACAAACCCCTCGGCCTTCGGTCCGCCGAAAGACTCAGCATCTTCAAGATTGACGCCGTAGTTACCCATCTGGGTATATGTCATGGTAACGATCTGCCCTTTATAGGACGGGTCTGAAAGGATCTCCTGGTAGCCGGTCATGGATGTGTTGAAGACCACCTCCCCGATGGACTCGCCATCAGCGCCGAAGCTCCTTCCCTCAAATACTGTCCCGTCGGATAAAACCAGCAATGCCCTCTTCATTCAGCCTCCACATTAGCAATACGTATAATTCAGTGATAAAAACAGGTCTCTTCAGCTGACCTCAGGAGGAGACTTCACCTCCCGGCACGGACATGGCCGCCCGCATCATGCAATCAGCGGAGGATATTCTCGCAGACCCTCCCGGAAACAATAGTATAGACAGGGATCCCCTTCAGAACCCATCCGTCAAAGGGGGTGTTCTTCCCCTTGGACAGGAAGGTTTCGGCGTCAACCCGCTGCTCCATGGAGGGATCGACCACCACAATGTCCGCCTCAGCGCCTTCCCTGAGCGTTCCCTTGCTGAGACCCAGTATCTGTGAGGGTTTGAGCGTCATCTTCTCCACAAGCCCGGAGAGGGTCAGCACACCGTCCTCCACGAGCCTGAGGCTGAGCGGAAGGAGGGTCTCCAGGCCCGATATCCCCGAAGGGGCCTTATCGAATTCCTGGAGCTTCTCGTCCCTGTGATGGGGCGCATGGTCTGTGGCAATGACATCAATAGTCCCGTCGCGCAGCCCCTCCCTGATGGCATTGAGGTCCCTCATGGTCCTGAGCGGGGGATTGACCTTTGCGCCGGTATTATATCCCTTGACTGCATCCTCTGTAATGCAGAAATAGTGCGGGCATGTCTCCGCCGTCACCTGCACACCCCTTTCCTTTGCCTGGCGGATGAGCCTCACAGAGCCCTCGGTAGAGACATGGGCGATGTGGAGCCTCCCCCCGGTGAGCTCGACAAGGAGGATGTCTCTGGAGGTCATCACATCCTCAGCTGAACGTGGAATACCCCTGAGACCGAGGATAGATGAGAGATCGCCCTCGTTCATGACCCCTCCCCCGGCAAGGGTGAGATCCTCACAATGGGAGATGATGGGGACATTGAGGGCCTTTGAATATTCCAGCGCCCTCCTCATGACAAGGCTGTTCATCACCGGCCTGCCGTCATCGGAAAAGGCGATGCAGCCCGCCTCCTGCATGAGCCCCATCTCAGCGAGCTCCTCGCCCTTCTGCCCCTTTGTAATGGCTCCTATAGGGAAGACGGAGCAGGATCCGTCCTGCAGGGCCTTCCGCACTATAAAGGCGGTGACATTGGGGTTGTCATGCACAGGGTCGGTATTGGGCATACAGCAGACAGAGGTGACACCACCCCGGACAGCAGCCATGGCGCCTGTCCTGATGGTCTCCTTG
>JBAZFD010000164.1:0-5326 GCA_041653575.1 Thermodesulfovibrionales bacterium | reverse complement strand
CCTCGGCCCAGAGGTCGAGATTGATCACTCGAGTATTGAGTTTATCCATGCCTTGTACCTTCGATTTCTGTCTCTCTCTTCCAAGGGCGCCCTGCGCCTCGGCTGCTCCTTCACATGAAGCCCACAGCGCAAGCACCTATGTGAGCCTGTGTAATCGGAGTATATTGGCAGATCGCAGACCGGACAAGTCCAGTCTATCACAGATAGGCGAAAGTCTCCGAAAATTGGTCTCCAGCCACCGGACGATGCCCCTGGCCTACTGCCAGAAAAGGCATCCTGCAGGGATGCGGATTCAGACACCACCAAAATAGGAAGCGAAAGAATATAAAAAGCTCACATAGAGGGCCTATGCGCCCTCGCCCACCCCACAGAGCAGCGATCAGGCCCACCATCCAAGCACTTGCGCTCCACGATCCCCAGGGACTCCATATCTCGGAGGTAGTTTCGCAGATTCGACTCAGGTATGCGAGTCTTGGCGGCCAGGTCCTTGATAGGGGTGGGCTCCTGGGGCATGAGAGCGAGGATTCGCCTCATGGTGCGGGCTGTGGTACTCATGTGAAGGCCACCATCAGCACGTATCCCCAGAATATCAGGCCCAGGGCTATGATCAGGAGTGCGAGCGCACCCCAAGCGCCAAGCACCTTGCCCCGACCTCCGCATTCAGGGCACAATCGGCCTTTGGGCACGCTCGTGGGGCCATACACGATGATGCCTTTTCCATCGCAGGAGGGGCATCTCATGGCCAGGCCTCCTCGACGTAAGCATATTCGTACTCCTGACGCAGATTGCCTTCCTGGCAGGCCGCAATCGCATTAGTTTCATCCGAGTAGAATGTGCCTGTCCGGAACTTCAGCTCACCCCGCTTCCGGAAGAGGATACGATAGGCCGTCATGCGTCCCCCTCTGGCTCGAAGCAATCCATCTCATCCTGATCGAAATTCACATCCGAAAACGAACCTGTGCAGGGGTGACCCCCTTGTCGGCACCAAGCACCATCCAAATATGGAATTCCGTGCTTGCAGGGAGTGGTCATGCCCACGCCCCCGGCGCCTCGCACCCGAAGGCCTCAACGATCTTCCTTGCCTTTGCTCGTCCCAGCCGCTTTTCTCCGACCCTAGTCTCTGCGATGGCCTCTGGATTGAACTTGCAATCGTTCACAAGAGCCGCAATACTCTCATATTCCACTAGCAGGGCTTTCGCGGCAGCATCCCCTACGTAGGGAATGGCGCATAGCATCCTGTACGCCACAGGCCCAACAGGGAAGCGAGGCAGCCAGGAGTTGAAGTTCGGGCCTGTGAGGATTCTCTTCGCAGCCGAGAGCATCCACCCAAAAGAAAGGTAGTGGTTGGTGCTCAGAAACATGATCGGCACATTCCCACCCCAGGCGTCACCAGTGAAGGCCCTGGCCGTGTTGAGGTCGTTGGCCACATCCATTTGCGTCCTCCTGACAGGCTTGACATTCCCATGCCCCCGGTTGTCAGCCTTCACTTTCGGTACTGCTGCCAGCACCTGCTCCAATGAGCCGAAGACCGCCACAAATCCCGGCTGCCCTTCTGCAATCATATCCATGATTTGCGCACCCAGGTGTCCATTGCCCTTAGAGGCCCAGTAATCATCGATCTCCTTGAATTCGATGTTCACTTGAGGGCAATAGCCCGGACTAGTATTGAGGAGCCTGACCTGGCCATCCACTGGCAGCTCTGCGAAGCCTTTGAGATCCCATTCAGGATTGCCCCCCACTGCCCTGGCGCAAGCGGTGGCGCGGGCTGAGCCTCGCTCGTTTGAGTCCAGGGTGAGAGAGAAGGAAGGCCTCATGCCTTCGACCTCTCGACCATCTCGCGCTCCATCTGCTCATCTGCAGCCTCTTCCTCCTCCAAGATGGGCACTGGATTCTTAGTCGAGGTCAGCAGTTGCACAATCGCATTCCTCTTCGCTTTCGTCTGCACCTGCCGGGCCTGGAACACCCACTGACTCATGATCTTCGTGTAGAGGTATGTGTCCACGTTCACCTCTACAATTCTTGAGTTGTCGCCGTCCTTGACCCTCTGCTTGATTCTCGCGCCCTGACGGATGCGCGGGAACCCATTAGCCAGGCACGGGCCTTCAGGGTGCTCTCTGTCGAGAATATCTGCACCCTTCTCCTCTAAGTCTGAGATCTCTTTCCAGGCGAGCATGTTCACGAAATCGTCCTTGAAGATGTCCACGACCGCTGGCATTTCCCTCTTGTCTGGAGACTTGGCGATTATGAACGCCTTGCAGTAGATGGGCGTGTGCTCATAGTCCCTGAGTTCCAGGTTGAAGCCTGCGTCGGACGCCGCCATAAGAGCCAGAGTGGCGCTGGGCGCAGCCTTGCCAGATACCTGGTATAGCAGGTCCTTGCCAGTTTGCATGGCCTGGATTGTCGTAGCCGCATTGGCTGGGCCGTGATACTCGGCTATAGACTCAGCTCGGCCTCGGCTCTTGATAGCTGGCGGCTTAGGCACGAGCTCCGAGAGTGCCAGCCCCAAATCTGGATCGTCACACTTGAACTTTCCAGACTCGTGCCAGACAAGTGCATCCTTCTCGCCAGTGCTCAGTAGGAACTTGTTGGTCACGGGGTCCAGGGTGTAGGATGCGTCTGGGTGAGTTGCTTTGTAGGCCTCAAGGGCCGCCTTGATTTGGTCGTTTGTGATGAGATTTCCTGCCATACTCACAGCTCCTTTGCAATAGTTGCCGTCGCCTGGACTTCGAACTTCACGAAATCCAGTTGCAGCGCTTTGGCAGCCTTCTCGAAAGCGCTCTTGTCGAGCTTCAAGAGCTTCTGATGATCGTGCTGCACCGCCCAGGACTTGGCCTGATCTTCCCGATAGGTCAGAGCTTGCCCTATCCTCACGCCCACGCCCTCTGCCGGTTTCTTTGAGCCCGTACTCCAATATGCGTCCAGCGTCAGCGCCCTGACCTGCGCCTCGGCATCAGTCACTTCCTGGGCTTCAGACTTCTGCCTGGCCAAGAGCGCTTCATTCTCCAGCGCCCACGAACGCCTGGACTCGTCGAGCTTGTGGTTGGTGAGGGTCGCCTGAGTTCGAGCGCTCCTGAGCTTGGTGATCCAGGAATTCAGATCTATGAGCACTGCCTGCTCAGCCTGTTCATTGTGCACGCTCGCGTCTGCTTCTGCGGCTGCGCCGCAAGTGATTATTTCGATTTCTCCCTCTTGCATATTTTATACCTCCACTGAAATTAAACTCTCATGACTGACTTTTCTCCAACTCGAAACCATCCTGAGCGCCTCGGCCTGCGGTGGCCAACAGAGGACCACATCAGTGCTTTGGATGCGCCCGCAGTCCAGAAGGATAGTGATCTTCCAGGGCAGGAGCTTGGCTTTCAGAGGTGATGAGTGCTCATCGGTGTCGAGTGTCCAGATTTCAGACTCCTCATCAATAGTCATCCTGAATATCTTCAGAACAGTCTCAGCGAGGGCTAAATCCGTGTATGGGCCTGCCAGATGTTCTTCTGATGGATCATAGACGACGTGAAGTTTCACTTTGGCACCTCATAAAATTTTGAAATCTCCAGGGGCAGGCTCATAGATGTCGCCCATTCCTTTCAGATCGCTTAGAATCTTTTTAGCCTTAGCTTCTGTTAGCCCAAGTTCTACTGATCTCGATATTATCAGATTTGAGGGCACACGGGCACCGTTTGCGGATTCGTCCCTGATAATCCCGATAACCGTACCGCTGTCGTTTTTTGTTATGGGTTCTGAGAATTTTGGTACGTCAGGATATCCTCGCTCGAACAACGTCTGGAGAGCGTCGCTGATGTTGCTCCCTTCCCCCATGGAAGATATCTCTTTGAGGTCCTGTGGAGTTAGCCTAAACCACTCACCACGAACGCTTTTGGCTGAGAATCGCTTATGCAAACGAGCCTCAAGCTTTTCAGCCGTCTTCACATCACAATGGATGAAAACCGCCACAACCATCTGGAAAGGCGAAGACACTTGCAGTTGTGTGAGACGTGCTCGCAAGTCGGCAGTATATCCAATTTTGTGTAGATTCTGACATTGAAGTACATAGACACCGGTAGAGTTGGCCGGAATTCCTGGATCAGGGTTGAGCTGTAGTTGGAACTCGAAGATCCGTTCATTGATGACATGTAACTTATGTTCCAGGTTGTCCCTTCTGGCCATCAGTTTAGATATCTTCGAGCGAATTTCATGTTCTTGCATTTTTCCTCACAAGATCGTTGACTCGTTGACATTTGATGTCAAAGGTCAAATGATTTTCAAGGCTCTCCATAGAGCCTTCTGCTATCGCTTCGTTTGTTAGTATAGTTACATCTAGTTGACATTATAATTTGCATACATCAAATGCAAATGTTAATACCTTTTTTGGAAGTTAGGGCCCCTTCAGGTCCCGCTCCAAAAATCATTTGACATTTGACGTCAAAGATCTCAGCTTAATCACCTTCTGCCGTTCGTCTCCTGGACGAGTGAAAACCTCGAAAGATCGTTGATCGACTTTCGACACCAGGCGATTCATCTCCTTAGGAGACACCCCCAAAAGCTTCTCCATCTCCTTGAAGGTCCTCGCACCGTTGCTAAGGATTTCTTTCATCCTAGAGATGCGCTCAGGGGTCTTCGAGCCTTTGGGCGTCTGGTTGCGCCTCATGCCTTTCCAGACCTTGTTTAGAGCTTCGGCATGCTCATCCAATTTGTCAACAATCTCGTCTTGGGCTTCGGACAATGATCTGAGTCTCAAGCCGTGGGCTTCGAGCAGCATAGCGGATTCCTGTTGTGAGAGCTTCAGAGCGTCCACCTCCTTCTTGAGGGCTCGAAGCTCCTGGCCAAAGGGCAGTCATCACAGGCCATCTGTGCACCTCTTCCCACCGTAGATGAAGATCTCCTCAAGTGTCGAGATCCTCTGTCTATCCCTGGCGACCTCTATCAGGATGGCTTCACCCTGTGCCTCTGTAGCTGTGATTCTCTGGCGATCCTGGGCGATGAGGGCCTTTAGCTCTTCCTCCAGAACTGCGAGCCTCTGATCGAATTCAGAGGGCATCGAGCACCTCTGCAGTCACTCTAATTCGCTTCCCCTTCTGCAGGAACTCGTTGGTGGCTCTGGCGTCATATTGGTCACACTCGAGTGAGAAGTGGACACTTCCCACCAGGGAGAATGACGTCATGAGGGAGCCTTCCCAGGCCATGACAGTTGGTATAGGCCTGGGCGCCTCGGCTTGCGGGGTTATGCCTGCGAGTGGTAGGCGAGAGCCCTGCTTCTTCATACTGCCACCTCATAAGCCTTGAACCTACGAAGTCCCCGGGGACTGTTAGAGATGCTCAGAGAGCCGTTCTC
>JBAZFD010000163.1:0-5328 GCA_041653575.1 Thermodesulfovibrionales bacterium | reverse complement strand
CCCGGAAGGCTGAGAGACGAGCCTGCGGTTATCGGGGCGAAATACGGAGAGGGCACTGTCATCGCCTCGCTCATCCATTTCGACACCCCTGAGGACATGAACGGCAGGCTTGTTCTGGGGAACCTCTGGGGGTATCTCCTGGGAGAAAAGACAGGAGAGAGAAGTCAGAAGTCAGAGGACAGGACACAGAAGGAGAGGGGACACAGGGGGGTCTGGGGAGCGGAAACAAAGATCATTGCTGAGCTCGAAACAGCTGTCAGCGGGCTCATTGATCTTGGCCAGCGGAATTTCCTCTGGTTCTGGCGGAACCCCATGCTCCTTCAGTGGCGGAGGGGGGTGAGGGGGCTGGAGTACTGCACCCTCTACGGCATGGTCAGGGAGCTTTCAGCAGCCGACAATCAAGGGTCAGCGGTCATGGACAGGGCAAGACTGGAGGCACTGAGGGACCGGCTGATGCCCTTTATCGAAAAGGCGAAGACCCTCCTGGTCAGGGAGAGGTTCGCCCTCCAGGAATCCCCCATCACCTACGAGAGATGCGATGACCAGGAGATCCAGGCAATGAGGACAGAGCTCTTCTCGACCTCAAAGAGCTATGGAGGCGCTTTCAAGGCAATTCTGGATGAGCTCGACGCCATCATCCTCCCCCTGCTCAGGGAAGGGGTCTCCTGCCGATAAGGCGGCCAGATCCCCCGCTTACACGTATAACATCCTTTAATATCAGTATTCTTCTATTGACATTCCCCTGGATTAACTGGTATAAAAACTCGTTTATCCTATCTGCGCACAAGTCCTTTAAATCCATACAACAGGGGGTGTTGGAATGAAGTTGGGAGTTTTCATGAGCGATTTCAGGGCAGGCACTGATATCCTTGACAGACTCACTGCCGAAAATCTCGGCATCATCTTCGTGGGTAACGGTGTGTATCACGCCGCCACGAAGGAAGAGGGAAAGGTATCATGCATCCTTGACAAGTCCGCCACATTTTACGTGCTGACAGAAGACCTGGAAAGCCGCGGGTTCACCGCAGACCAGCTGGACAGCCGCGTGAAGCCCGTCACCTACAGTGACGTGGTTGACCTTATCTTTAACGACTACGACAAAATAATCTGGTTATAAAGGAGGCATCAATGGGGAAACTTACCATCGGCTGCTTCTCTTCACTGGTGGGCTCTCTGTCTTTGGACTTCGCCGTGAAGCTTGCAGAAGCAGCAATCAACAAAGGCCACAAGGTTGACCTCTGGGTTTCCGGAAACGGGACCATGCTCTCAAAGAAAGGTCAGCGCGCATTCAAGGATTATTCTTTCCTCCAGAAGACCGTAAAGGATCTCACCGACTCAGGCAACCTCAGGGTAACAGCCTGTGAGGCCTGCGCAGAGGCAAGGGGCTTTCACAAAGAGGACACCGCAGAGGGAGTATCGAGGTTCAGCATGGACTGGTACCTCGGCAGCTGCTTTGACGCGGACAGGGTCCTTCACATAGGAGGCGACTAATAATGGCTACAAAGAGGATTGCATTCCTTATCAGATCTCTTCCCTATAAAACAGAGGCTTCCCGTCTCGCCATGACCCACGCCATCTCCAGCCAGACCGTGGAGATCTACCTTGAGGACGGCGACCTGGTTGAGGCAGTGGCCTGTTTCGTGGGCGACGGAGTCCTGAACTGCAAGAAGGGCCAGCAGGCATCGAAGCACTACGGCATCACCAGCCTGGAGATGCACACCAAGAACTCCCTCCTCCTGGACATGAAGGTCCTCATCTGCAAGGAAGACCTCGACAGGTTCGGCCTCACTGCCGACGACCTCATCATGGACGCAGAGGACATAGGCGGCGATATGGTCGCCCAGATCGTACCTTTCAGCGAGATCATGAAGGAGATGGAGGCAGTAGACCATCTCATGCTCAACTAATAAATTTTCAGGAGGATACACAATGGCTGATCTGAAGACAGAGACCCCCACAGAGGTTCTGGACGTGCTGGGAAGGGTTTGCCCTTACCCCCTCGTTCTCACCAAGAAGCAGCTTGAGAAGATGCCTGCCGGCTCCCTTCTGAAGGTCCTTTGCGATGCCCCTGCATCAGCCGAGGACTCCATCCCCCGTTACGCCGAGAAGCAGGGCTACAGCTTCGATTCCGTGAAGGTCGAAGACAAGGGCTTCTGGGAGCTCTACATCAAGAAGAGCTAAGGCAAAAGCAGCATCAGCTGAGACTCTCAAAGAGGGGATAGGCCGGAAATTCCGGCCTATCCCCTCTTTTTGCGCATCACGCAGCCAGCGCCGATTCTGTCATGCCTTGTCCGTCATCTTTCCCGCCTCCTCAGAAGATCCACGACATTACTCCTCCAATGATCATGAAGGGCGCTACTTTCTCCCGATTACGTGACAAGCCGAGCATATAGTCCTCCTTCCCAGTGGGGTGCAGACCAATGGATGTCTCTGCCTTGACTGGAAGTCGTGCATATAATCCTCTCTTGGAAGTGGAGTTTAACTGTTGCAAGAAGAATGGTCAGCTTGTGGAGGGGCGTTGTGGGAATCGAACCCACCCCAGCAATAGTCTGTTGCTGCGACAACGAGTTTGCAGTCCGTGTGGAGCACCTGCTCCATATACACCATAACACCTTTTTATCATATTCTCAGGGACACGTCGCTTCGGCTGTCCGCTCCGGCTGTGAATAAGGGTGTATAGCTTTTACCTCTTTGCCATACTGTCTTTGAGCTTCCTCAATATCATACAACGACTGCAGGTTCATCCAGAACTCAGGCCCAGTGTTCAGGTAGCGCCCAATCTTGACGGCGGTTTCAGCCGTGATGCCCCGATTCCCTTTGATGATCTGACCGAGCCTCGTCGGAGACAAACCCGTTTCTTTGGCGATCCGGTATGCCGATATCCCCATGGGAACCAGGAATTCTTCCAGTAAAACCTCTCCCGGATGGATGTTCTTTAGATGTTTCATCTCATGCTCCCTTAATGATAGTCGGTTATCTCCACGTTATAGGCGCTTCCATTCTGCCATTCAAAGCAAATGCGCCACTGGTCGTTTATACGAATGCTCCATTGACCTTCCCTGTCGCCCTTTAAAGCTTCGAGCCTGTTGTTCGGCGGGATCCTCAGCGTTTCAAGCATTACAGCAGCGGCGACCATTCTGAGCTTTCGCCTTGCCAGGTTGTGGAGGTTAGTGGGAAGCCTGATTTTCTTGGAGAAGCTCCCGCGCCATATAAACTCCGTTTCCTCATCTTTAAAGGATAGTATCATGTTACAATACTATCACTAAATGATATTGCACTGCAATAAGTGTTTTCCCTGTGGGGTGAGATGACAAGAAAATCAAGAGTTTCAATTTATTGCAACAGCTATAGTCACTGAAACAAACTCCCTCAAGCTTTTGCAACAGTGTTTTATTCCGGCTGTGAGAGCGGCGGAGGAGTTTCGGCATTCTAAAAGTATCGGCTTGGAGGTGGCAGTGACAGCTTGACCTTGCGCATTAGTGGCTTTTTGAGAGACCTCAGGGTGGAAGGTTTGCCTCGGACGATACGATGAGCTGGGTATGGCAGTCCTGATAAAAGAAAGAGGGTGAGGCTGGAAATTCCAGCCTCACCCTCTCTTTGTGCTATATGCTGACAGCTGATCGCTGACTGCTGATAGCTGTCGAGATTACATCTCGTTGATTGTGATTGACTCTGTGGGGCAAACGCCCAGGCAGCTCTGGCAGAACACGCACTCTGCGGTCTGGTAAGGATCGGACTTGCCGTCCAGCATTCTGAAAACGCTCTGGGGGCAGATGTTGACGCACTCCTCACAGCCGGTGCAGGTTGACGCGTTGATTGAAACCATGTACATCGAAATCACCTCCTGAAAAATGTAGATAATAGCATAAACAATTCAGACCGGAATTGTCCATATTGGCAGGCCCCAGTCAGAGACCGGGGCCTGCCTCAGTTCTTACTGAGCCGTGATCTTCCTTACCCCAGCGCCTTCATGGCACTTGTTGCAGAACTGATCAGGCTCGGCGTGACATCCCAGGCAGGCGCTGATGGCCGCCTGACCGTAGATGATGGCATCGTCGTGGGTTGTTCTCCAGTTCTCAAGGGGAGCATGATCAGGGGTGGGCTGGAGCCCTTCAATGATCTGAAGTCCCAGCATCTCCCTCATGGTCTTGCCCTCGGTGAAAACCTTCTTCACGCCCACATAGGAGTGGCAGTTGTTGCAGAACTTTTCGGGCTCTGAATGACAGGGCAGACAGGCAGTCTGAGCGACCCTGCCTGAGAGTATCTCATCCATGTGGACCTTTCTCCAGTTCTCAGGGGTGTGATAGGGCGGCATGATGCTTGTCTTCACCGCCTGAAGGGCAACCGGCCCATTTCCACCAATGGCAGGCCTCTCCACCTTCTGGCATCCCGCCAAAAGGGTCATAGCCGCCACAGCCATAAAACCTATTGTCAGTGTTGTCCGGGTTCTCATCAGATTCCCTCCTTTGAACCCATGACGATGGCCCTTCCCACCAGCTGGTGGATGCCGCCGACTTCTTCCATGGGAAAACCGTAGGTGGGGAACATCTTGCTGAGCTGGGCCTTGCAGATGGCGCAGATGAGGGCGAGGAAGTTGACGTTGTGGCTGTCCTTCACCGCCTTGATCGCCTGCATCCTCGGCATGGCGCCCTTGACCCTTGTGGGCATCATGTCGTCACCCAGGAGGCCCTGTCCCGCGCCGCAGCAGAAGGTCTTCTCCTTGATGGTCTCCTCGGCCATATCAACGAACTTGTTGACGCAGGCCTTGATGACCGCCCTGGGTATCTCGTACTGGCCGAACTTGGTTCCGCCCATCTCCATACCCCTTGCCACCTGGCATGAGTCGTGGTAGGTGACGGTGAACTCGTCATTGGCTGTCTTGTCCAGCTTTATCGCGCCCCTCTTGATGAGGTCGAGGGTGAACTCGCAGATATGCTGGGGTATGGGATAACGGGGGTCAAGGAAATCAAAGGGGCCACAGAGGGTGTTGCTGTATGAGGAGAGGACCCTCCACATATGACCGCACTCGCCGCCGATCACCCTCTTGACCTTCAGATCCCTGGCTGCGTCCCAGATCCTCTTGTTGATGATCTTCACGTGATTGTAGTTTGCAAGGAAGAGCCCGAAGTTTCCGCCCTCAGAGGCATAGGAGCTCATCGTCCAGCTGATACCCGCCTGGTGGAAGACCTTTGCATACCCGTAGAGAGACTCGATATGGGGTGTTGCAAAAAAGTCCGCAGAGGGGGTCACAAAGAGGACCTCAGCGCCTTCCTGGTCAATGGGGACCTTGATGTCCAGGCCGGTCTGCTCCTGGAGGTCGTCCTGCAC
>JBAZFD010000162.1:0-5338 GCA_041653575.1 Thermodesulfovibrionales bacterium | reverse complement strand
CCGGATATCGCTTCTGCGCTTCCAGCGGCAGGGGCGAGCCAGAAGGCTATTCCTCCTTCCCCGCTACAAACCTCAGGAGGAGGGGGGCGAAGAGGGTGGTGAGGGCAACGACGAAGACCACGACGGCATAGATCATCTCGTCGAATATGCCGCTTCTCCTGCCCACCTCTGCGAAGATGAGTCCCACCTCTCCTCTGGGGACCATGGCGATGCCGGTGGTGAGCTTTTCCCTGAAATCTCCCTTTGCCCAGACTCCGCTGACCATCTTTGCTGCAATGGCCCCTGCGGTGAGGAGAGAAGCCATCTGCCAGAATACAGGGGAGGAGAAGTCAATGACCCTGAGGTTGATTGACACGCCGACCATCACGAAAAAGACAGGGACAAAAAGCTCTATGATGGGCTTCATGTTCTCCTCAATCTTTTCAGCAAGGCCGTGGCTGTAATGGTCGAGAGATGCGCCGAAGGGGAGGAAAAACCTCCTCGCCAGGGCTATGCCCGCTGCGAAAGAGCCAAGGATCTCAGGAGCGCCCACCTTGTGGGAGACGACAGCCAGGACGAGGATGAGGGAGATGATGACGGTGGGGATCATCCCCTTTGTCCTGCTGTTGGATGCAAGCCGAGAGATGACGGGCACCATCAGCTTCGTGATTACCGGGGCTATGATGAGAAAGAAGGTGATGAGCACAAGGACCCGTCCGCTGCTCATGATATCCACCGTTCCCTTTACCGCAAAGTCATAGAGCACAGCCAGGAGCACAACACCCACCACATCATCGAGCACAGCAGCGCCGAGGACCACCTTTGCCATGCGGGAGTGCTGCTTCTTCAGGTCCACCAGAACCCTGACTGTTATGCCGATGCTGGTGGCGACGATGGTCCCTCCTATAAAGAGCGAGACAAGGGGGGAGAGATTCAGAACATAATGCCCTATCCAGAAGCCGGCAAGGGCAGGGACAATAACCCCTGTAAGGGCAACCAGAGTGGACTGCACCCCTACCTTCACCAGCTGCCCCACATCGGTTTCCAGGCCGACCTCAAAAAGGAGGAGCAGTATGCCTATTTCCGCCAGGATATGAAAAGTTGCGTCAGGGGTTATGATCCCCAGAAGACTGGGACCGATGACTATGCCTGCGATCACCTCTCCAAGGACGGAAGGGAGCTTCAGCGCGGCAAAGAGCTCTGCAAATAGTTTGGCAGAGATAAGAAGGACCAGCAGCTGCAGGAAAAATTCCGATACGTTCATGTCACATCCTATAAATGGTTGATAGAATCTTCTTTTTCTTCTTTAGCAAACTTTTTCCCAAGATAATCCCTGGCGATGCTTCTTCCTCCCAGGCCGAAGGCGAGAGCGAGGGCAAGGACTACCCCCCCGAAGAGGATGGCAAAGGCGATGAGCATCGTCTCCCGTCCAATTCCCAGCTGTTCCAGGGCAATGGAGATGGAGAAGAGAATAATGGAGAGCTTGACGCCGCTCCCGATGACACGTGATACCTTCAGTCCGGCGTTCACAGAGGTAATGAGGGCCGCCCTTCCAAAGAAATTGCTCAATATGTACCCTATGAAAAAGATAATAACAGCAATAAATATATTGGGGAGATAGAGAAGGAACCGCTCAAAGAGTCTCTCTGCTGCAAAGATGTTCAGGCTCCCCAGGGATATGAGAAGAAAGAAAAGGAATGTGAGCCATCCCGCAAAGCGGGCTGTCATGGCGGAGAAGGGGCCTCTCATGCCTCCCTTTTCCATTATGCGGCCCATCCCCCACTTTTCTGTGATCTCATCAAGACGAAAGAGACGGAGAACACGGGTCAGGATGGCCTTTACCAGCCAACCCCCCAGTATTCCGATAATAAGGATGGATATGGCTGAAAAGAGATTGGGGAGAAAGAGGATCACTTTTTGCAAAAAAACTTCTATAGGCCCGACAACAAGCCTCTCAATCATTCCGCCCATGGGAGCACCTCCTGTGATTTTTTGTCTTCATTACTACCATCTCTCCAAGAGAATCTTCTTTTCCTGCTCAAAGACCCTGCACAATCCTTCTATCCGCTCCTCCACCTCAGTGGCCTCACTCTCCCATGTCTCTATGACAAAGGAGGCTGTCCTTCCGATATAGAGGGGAGCAATGGACTTCAGGAGGTGTTCCTTGCTCATCATCTTCCTGTGGGAAGCCAGGGCAAAGCTATAAATTATCTCCACCCATATCTCATCAGGGATACGGAAGCTATCCCGCTCTAATCCCTGGGCGCTTTGAAGGAAGCTCATGATTTCAGGGGGCAGAAACTCCTTCCATATCCCCATGAGCTCCCTCACCCCAAGGCGGAACTTGTCTATCATCCTGTCCAGGTTCACTGATACCGGCTCCAGCCCCACAGC
Source organism: Thermodesulfovibrionales bacterium (assembly GCA_041653575.1). Classification (GTDB taxonomy): domain Bacteria; phylum Nitrospirota; class Thermodesulfovibrionia; order Thermodesulfovibrionales; family Dissulfurispiraceae; genus JBAZFD01. The sequence goes on along the minus strand of JBAZFD010000162.1, from coordinate 2,965 downwards.
GTAAGGAAATCCAAAGGTCGGAACAGGCTCAGATCCCTGAACTCCTTTCCAGACCTCTTCATAGGTATCCATGAGCTCAAAGGTGGATCCCACCACCTGGTAGAGCATGGCGCTGAGGTCTGCTCCGGGGTCCTTGGGGTCATGGATCTTCGCTCCCAGGAAGGCCTGGCAGACCCTGAAACCATTGGCTATGGCGGTGGTGGTCATCCATATGTCTATCCCGTACCGGGCCACGTCGGTCTCCCATACATCCTGGGAGAGATAAAACCTTGCCAAGCCCCCGGAAAAGCCAAAATCACCTCCTATGGGCTGGCGCACCCTCCTGCCGTAGAGGGCACGGGTCAGCGGGTAAATGATCCCGTTGGTGATGGTCCCGTCGTACTTGTGCCTGTGGTAAAAAGGGGAGACATAGTCAAAGTTATCCTGCATCACAGGCTTGATAAGGAGCTCCACCCACTCAGGGGTAATGGACCGCAGGTCAGAGTCCACCACAGCGCAGGCCTTCACGCCGAGCGCGTCGGCTATCTCAAAGATGGTCCTGAAGGCGCTACCCTTTCCCGGAATCCCGTGATAGGGCGTGGCAAGGGTGAAAAGGGAGTTGAGATTGTGGTGAAAGAGGATGTTCGGGAGCTCCTCCACGGTGGTCTTCCTCACGATATCCATAGTTCCGTCAGAGGAGCCGCCGTCGGAGTTCACCAGCACGGATTTTTTGTCGGGAAAATACTTCGCCAGCCCGGCCTGCACCGCCCTTACCACATGCGCAACGGTACCGGCGTTGTTGTAACTGGGAATTCCCACCAGGATATCTGCCTCCCTGATCTGCCCTATCCCCTCCTGTATTTCTTTCTTAAGTCTTCTCTCTGCCATGTTTTATTCCTCTGTTCCGATTCTTTCCAGCAAGGCCACCGGAGAGGTGGCGAAGACCTCGGCAAGTCTCAGATTTCTTGCCCCGTTGAGACCCCGGATCGGAATATTCTCTCCCGTCAGGATGTTGCGGTATGCAACCCCATCCTCTAAGGGTATCATCAGAACTGCCTCCCCCCATACTCCTGCCCCGCAGGGGATGCCGCCCTGGGGAATGAGCCTTGTGAAAAATCGTGGAGCAACGACGATGCTCACCTTTTCTCCTGTTCTCCGCGCGAAGGAACAGACGTTGTTGTGCCTCTCACCGTCCACATCAAGGGGCATGTACTCACCCCTCTCAAAAAGCTCTCTGTTATCCCTGCGGAAGGTAAGAGCCTTGTGCGTGAGGTACAGCTTAACCCGCCCGTTTTCCATTTCAGTAAGGAGCTCCTCCATGAGCCTGAGGGGGCCGATAGCCCTTTCCCTCCTCATGATCTCTTCGATCATCCTCATTCTTGCATCAAAATCAACGGGCCTCCTGTTGTCGGGATCCACGAGGCTGAAATCCCATATCTCCGTCCCCTGGTAGAAATCAGGGACCCCGGGGGAGGTGATCTTCAGGATTGTCTGCGAAAGGGAGTTGAACATACCGCACCGGGAGACCCTCTCCTGGAAAGGGACGAAATCCTCAAGGAACTGGTTCCCGGCAGAGCCGTCCAGGATGGAGTCTATGAAAAACATGACAGCCTCCTCGTGCATGGCATTGGGGCCTATCCAGCTGGTGTTGACCTTAGCTTCCCTCATGGCCTTCACCATGTACTCCCTCATCCTTTTCCGGAAAGACTCCTGTTCCTCTTCTCCAATTTTTCCAACAGGCCATGCGCCGACAAGGGTCTGGTAGAGGAGGTACTCCTCATTCCTGTCGGGGACCCTCTGGCCGTCAACAATCGCCTTCTTCCTCCTGTTGACCCTGCTCCAGACATGAAGGTGTCTCCTCCACTCCTCGGGGATCTCGGAGAGGACATTGATCCTGGCCCGCACATCCTCGCTCCTCTTGGTGTCATGGGTGGAGGTGGCGATAAGGGCGTGGGGCCAGTACTTGGCCCTCTCAATGTTCTGGCCGTGAAAGGTGTCCAGGGTGGTCCCGAACCTCTCGGGCATTCCTCCCACCTCATTGAGGGAGACAAGGCGGTTGTAAACATAAAAGGCGGTGTCCTCAACTCCTTTAGCCATGACAGGGCCGGTGAGCTGCTGGAATTTCATGACAAAATCCAGCCACTCCCATTTCTCATCCTCAGGGAAGTCGGAGGGGAATCTCAGGAGAAGCACGTCTCTGAGGAAGTCAAAAACAGAGCCGCTGAGGGCTGGGTTGTTTCTCTTTGCCTTTGAGACAGCCTGTTCGATGTAGTTTCTGTCCCTGTCCTTCACCTCATAGGAGTTTGTGTATGTCCTGTAGACAGGAAAGGAGGCGATCACTTCGCTGATGGCCTTTCTGAGGCTGTTGAGGGTGAAGTCCCTCGTGTGCCTGTCCTTTTCAGAGATCCTGTTCAGATAGTGCGCCAGGACATTTATCTCGCTGGACATGGACACCTCCATGACCAGCTTTTTCTTCTCAGGAATGAGATCGGATAAATCAGGCCTCTCCCTGATGAACTGGGGATAGGAGTCAAACTCCCCGGCATTCGCTGTATCCACAAAGATGCCGTTGAGGGAGTTGAGATAAACATACCCTGTGGTGCTGAATATGGGCCACTCATCAGGCATCCTCTCTCCCTTGAGAAGGATCTTCTCTCCGACAATGTAAAAGGGCTTTATTCCCGCTTCGCCCGTCTTATATATCTCGTCGTATTGCAGCGCCAGCTCTGTCTCAATTCCGGCCTCCTCCTCAACGGTGAGAACTCCCCCCCTCTGTTTCTCCAGAAACAGGAGCCGGGCCTGCACAAAGCAGGCCCTCTGAAGTCTCCGGAAATAGTCGGAGGGATTGTAGAGGCCGTCGGGGTGATCAACCCGCAGGCCTGTCACCTTTTCCTCCCTGATCAGCCTCAGGATGAGACCATGGGTCTTTCTGAACACGACCTCACTCTCCACCCTTATAGCGGCGAGCTCATTGATGTCGAAGAAC
>JBAZFD010000161.1:0-5370 GCA_041653575.1 Thermodesulfovibrionales bacterium | reverse complement strand
ACAATCAATCAACGGTTCTCAATGGTGGCCCAGCCTCCTCCCCTACCCTCAGAGGTTTCTCCTTCAAGGAACCAGGCGAGATACCTTTAAACCCTCCCAAAATTGGGATGGGTTCCGAATAGACACCTCCCGAATAAACACCTATGCTCCAATGCCGCGCGAGAGTCTCGCCGTCTGGCCTTGGGCGTCAGCGGCGCGCCCGGATCGCCGCCCACAAGATGGAACCCAAAGTCAGCACCCCCAGGCCCAGCGCGAAGGGAATGGCCCGCTTCAGTCCGGTCGTTTTGAGTTCCGCGCCGAAATGGGCGAGCAGAAAGCTCATGGGGATCAAACCCAGCAGGGTGGCGGAAGCGAAACGCCAGAAGCGGATCGGGGTCAGGCCCGCGCCGTAGCTGATCAGGTCGAAGGAGATGAAGGGCAGCAGGCGAGAGACGAAAACCAGGACGGTCAGTCGGTTCTGGTTGCCCCACATCCCGGTTTCGATCCTGTCGCCGAACCATTTCCTGAGCAGTTCATAACCGGCGAAGCGGGCGATGCCGAAGGCGATGATGGCACCCAGTTCGGCACCCAGAACGATATACAACGTGCCCCAGGCGTGACCGAAGACGGCGCCAGCGGCGAGCGCGATGGGGGCGCTGGGGATGGGGTTGAACACGATGGCGAACGCCATCAGAAGGATGAGGGCGAGAGGGCCGAGTCCGGCGAGTTGATCCAGCCAGAGTCGCAGGGTATGGCTGTCGCCCAGTGCCACCACCAGCGCCTGTCCGGAAGGAGCTACATAGAGCCAGATCAGGGCAATGACGGCGAGGGCTGCGACCAGAAGTCTGAGTAACATCATGGGCTATCGCTTTCCGGCAGGCATTCGGAAGAGATCCGGCGCCCGGCTGCGGCCAGGACAGCGCTCATTCTTCCACCAGAGGTGTAGGAGAGTAACCCAATCGGATTCTCGCCCCAGATCTGTGATGCCTTTCCCATCGTCTCGTCCCAGGTCGTCATGGAAACAAGCTTCCAGGTGCCGATGATGCTGTCGTTGCCAGACCATGCACGGGTCGGAGGGGAAAGGACGGCCAGCGCGACGAGTGCGGAGCACAGGAGCGACACGATCGCAATCTTCATACAATCCTCCTTGTGTCGGGGAACACTCTGACAGCATGTAATTATCGGGCTTCTGCCGTTTTGACAATTATAGCCCCAAAGGATGGGTGACTCAAGGGAAAAAGAGGGCTTTGTCAAGCCAAAATAGAAATGTCCGGTTTATACTGGGGCATCAGCCCCTTGCTCAGGCGGTTGTTTACGCGGGAAGCTCTTCCCGAAGAGAGGCTTCCTCTCTGGTGCTGATCCCCTTCAGCCCCATCTCTTTGACGTGTCACCCAGTTGCACACCATCAGCCAGTTCGCCATGGACTCAAAACCCCTGCTGCCCATCGTCCTTGCGGGCCAGAACAACCTCATCGACAAGCTCATGTACCACACCTCACGCCCTCTGGCTTCCCGTGTTATCGGGCAGGAGCCATCTTCACGGGCTCAAGCACAAGGACATGACAGCCTATATCTCACACCACCTCCAGATAGCAGGCGTCAAAGAGCAGCTCTTCTCCGAAGAGGCGGTCCTGGCTATCCATCAGGGCTCAGGAGGTCTCCTCAGACGGGCCAACCTCCTGGCAAAGGGCGCTCTCATGGCCGCAGCTTCTGAGCAGTGCAGCGTCATCTCAGCAGAGCACGTCCGCATCGCCTCAACTGAGATTATCTGATATCCCCTGACCGGAGGCACATCCGCCTCCGGTCAGCTATTGCAATGAGATCAAATGTTCATGAGAATTTCGGGGCGGAATAATGTGAGAGGTGACATCCTGCACTATGGCGCGGTAGTCCGCCCTCCGGACCGCCTCGATAAGGGCTCTATCGCTGACCTCTCCTCCTGCAATGACAACTGCCTTTCCGGATTGCCAGCCCGGTACCTGAGCATCTTCGATGCCTGACACCCCTTTCAGGGCCTCTGTCACATGACGGGCGCATCCATCGCACGTCATTCCCTCAATTCTCAGCAGTACATGATCTCTTCGATCCATTATTCCCTCCTGCATAAACTCCCTGTTTCAAAAGAGAGAGGTGCCCTCCCTTCCGTCCCGTTCACTGTTTGGGGCAGAATAGCTCAGAGCCCGGGTGGATGCCCTTCCATACAAACCAGTAAGCGAGGACGTAAGGGATTTCCTTGCCGGAGAAGAAGTCACATTGTCTATTCGCAGGCCCGGCCCCGCAGACTGAAAAAGAGCTTCAGGGCCTTCTTCACCTTTCCGGAGAAAAGCTTGCCTGAGATATAATTCCCCGCAACCTTCTTGTTGATCTCGGCAATCGTGGGATAGGGATGGACAGCGCCCGCCAGGGAGGAGAGCCGCATCCCGCTGTTCATCACCGCCACCCATTCGCTGATCAGGTCGCCGGCGTGGAGACCAAGGATCTGTACGCCCAGGGGCTTCTCCTTCTCATCAAGGATGAGCTTTATCCTTCCCTGCCCGCTCCCCTCTGCAAGACTCCTGTCGTTCATCCTGAAATCCTCGGTCCAGACCGAGCAGGCGATGCCTGCCTCCTTCGCCCTCGCTTCGTTCATGCCGATGCTCGCCAGTTCGGGGTCTGTGTAGGTGCACCAGGGAAACCAGGTGTAATCTGCCTTTCTGGGCAACCGGAGCACGGCGTTTGCGACGACAACGCCTCCCTCATATCCTGCTGCGTGGGTGAACTGGTAGGCACCTGTCACATCCCCTGCGCCGAAGATATGCGGCTGTATCGTCCTCAGTCTGCTGTCGAGCCTGAGCCCTTGCCTGTCGAACTCAACGCCGATCCCTTCGAGCCCCAGCCCCCTGAGGTTTGCCTCTCTGCCCAGGGCGACAAGGATTGTTTCAGCAACAATGCTCTCCGAGGAGCCGTCTTTCTTTCTGATGACCACCTCCCGATTTTTGCCGAGGTCCTTTACGCTGTCGATTGCAGCGTTGAGATGAAAGACTACGCCCTCGGAGTGCAGGATCTCCATGACCGCGTCAGCCATGTCTCCGTCTTCCCTGGTCAGGATCTGGCCGCTCCTCTGCAGAACGGTCACCCTTGTTCCGAGACGGGCAAAGGCCTGGGCCATCTCGGTGGATATCGGGCCGCCTCCGAGGACGATCATGGACTCGGGAAGTCGTTCAAGGTAGAAGATCTCACGGTTGGTGATGAAGGGCGTGCTCTCAAGCCCCGGAACAGGCGGCGCCGCGGGTGAAGAGCCTGTGGCGATGACCCAGTTCCTGGCGGAATAGGTTCTTCCTTCCAGACGGACAGAGTGTTCATCCACGAACTCTGCGTGACCAGATTCCACCTTCGCTCCGAGCCTGCAGAACCGCTCCGTGGAGTCGTGCTCCTGGATGGTCCCGATGACGGATCTGATCCTGGCAGAGACCTCTCTGAAGTCAACCGGCGGCATCTCGACCTTGGGCAGGCCGAACCGGCCTGAGTTCCTGATCATCTGCCGGACGCTGGCTGTTTTGATGAGCGTTTTGCTCGGCACACAGCCGTAATGAAGGCAGTCCCCGCCGAGCCTCCCCTCCTTTTCTATCAGGAGGGTCTTCGCGCCGAATTGTGCAGCCCCGGCTGCTATGGTCAGGCCGGCGGAGCCGCCGCCGAGGATAGCGATGTCAAAATCGAACTTAGGCATGAGACCTCCTCTTTTTGTAAAGACCGAGCAGTTTTTTTGCGGCAAGGGGGAATATCCCCAGCAGGACGAAGGAGAGGACCAGTCCGGGCGAGATGATGCCTGAGAAGGAATCAATTTTTGCCAGTTCCTTGCCCGCGTTCACATAGACAATCGTTCCGGGAAGCATACCCACCTGGGAGACCCAGAAAAACTTCCTCAGGGGCATTTTTGTCAAACCCATCACCAGGTTAATCAGCCAGAAGGGGAGCAGCGGGATCAGCCTCAGGGTGAAAAGGTAGAAGGCCCCCTCCATTTCGATGCCCTCATGAACAGTCGCGAGCTTGTCGCCGAACCTTCCCTGCACCCAGTCACGGAGGATGAAGCGTGACACGAAGCAGGCGATTGTTGCCCCTATGGTGCTTGAAAAGGAGACGACAAGAGTGCCAGACAACAGTCCGAAAAGCGCTCCTCCTGCAAGGGTCATGACCGCTGCGCCCGGCAGAGAGAGGGATGTCACGACAATATAGATCCCTGCATAGGCGAGGATTACGGCCAGCCGGTGTTCTGCATAAAGAAGAGAGAATTTCTCCTGGGAGACCTTTATATAGTCCAGCGTCAGATACTGACCGAGATTGAATATATTAAAGGCAGCCACCGCCGCCAGGACAACAACTGCTATGAGGATTTTCCGGGAGAGCCTGCCTTGTGTATTTTTTTTATTTTCCATGGTATTTTTCATTTTCCAGAAAGCCTTTCCTGCGATACCTTCAGACAGCTTCGATTCCGGAAAAGCCGGAGCCGCATGAAATAACTTAATCATATCACAGGAAAACCGCATCCCCTTTGACATCAGGGGCTCATCGTGGTATTTTTTTAAGCATGAAAAGCATGTCTTGTTTCCAGAGCAGTCTCAGAATATGACAATGAAATCAATTGGAAAGGAAAAGCGCGCCCTCTGCGGCATCTGTCCTGCCGGCTGCTGGGTCGTTGTGACCTGTGACGCAGAGGGAAGGATTCAGACGGTCCGTGCAGACGAGAGCTCGGAGCTCGGTATGATATGCAGGCTCGGCGAGCAGTCTGCTGAGATCGTCTACTCTGAGCACCGTCTCAGGTATCCCATGAGAAGAAAGGGGCCGAAGGGGAGTCTTGAATTTGAGAAGATATCCTGGGATGAGGCCTATGAGACCATCGTCAACAGGCTGAAGGGCATCAGCGCTGAGTACGGGCCTGAGGCGAACGCCGTCTATACCGGCAGGGGCAGCTTCGAGCTCGCCATGTGCGACATCTACCAGCCTAAGGGGGTTGCCGTCTCATCGGCTTCGAGCGTTCTTTTCCCCTCGGGCTCGCCGAACACCATGGGCGTGGGCTCCCTCTGCTACGTCTCCTTTGCCATGATCGCCCCTCATGTGACCATGGGAGGGATGCTCATCAACATGTTCTCCGACATAGAGAACGCGGGGCTCATCGTTGTCTGGGGCGCGAACCCGGCTACAGACTGCCCACCCCTTGATTTCAACAGGATTGTGAAAGCGGTGGAGCGGGGAGCTGAGCTGGTGGTGATAGATCCGCGGAGAACAAGGACTGCGAAGCTCGAAGGTGCAGACTGGATACCCATACGTTCCGGCACCGACGGTGCCCTCGCCCTGGGGCTCTGCAATGTCCTGATAGAAGAGGAGCTTTTTGACGAGGCCTTCGCTCGGGACTGGA
>JBAZFD010000160.1:0-5372 GCA_041653575.1 Thermodesulfovibrionales bacterium | reverse complement strand
GACCGGCTTCTCCATCCTCCTCTATGCCTTGGAAAAGCCGGTCTTTGTCATAGACGTTTACACCAGAAGGCTCCTCTCCCGCCACCACATCCTGGACTACAAGGCCTCATACGACGACTATCAGGCCCTCTTTCACCGGGAGATGGACGAGGACATCCAGGTCTTCAACGAATACCACGCCCTCATCGTAAGAGTGGGAAAGGACTTCTGCAAGCCCACCCCCCGGTGCAGGGAATGTCCCTTGTGCTGTCCATAGCAAGCCTCTTTCCATTGCAAGGAAAGCTTTTTGTGTGAGGCAGAGCCGGGCACAGTCCATCCCTTAAGTTCCCCCCTTCTTTGTACGAAAAGAACTACAGAGGGAAAAAACATGAAACTGCACAGCGACTCAACGCTTCGGTTCAGCCTGGAAAAGGGATTCGGCGAGTCCTACTTCATCTCCTGCCCTGTCTGCGGCAACCTCGGGATCAAGATTATCTGGTGGGAGAAGGGGAATGAGGAAATAACTGAATGCCTCGTCTGCAGGAGAATGGAAAAGGCCATGGAAAAAGGAGAGGAAGAAGGAGATTAAAAACCGCTCCTCTCCCGGATCTTCTCCCCTCCCGACCAGGCCCCTTCATCAGAATTCCAGCCGGAAGCCTTATCACGCCCCAAAGGTCTTTGACTTTATCCGTCCGTTCGCATAGCATATCTATGACAATGGATACAACAAACCAATGGAAAACGCCTCCTCCTGATCATGTCAATTGCGCCGTAGCGCTGCTTGTCCATCCTGAGCAGTACAGGCACTTCTTCGACTGGCTGAAAAATCCCGAGTGGATAGCCCCTTTAAAGGAAAAGGGATTCTTCACCGCCCCTCCCGGCCCCATTGAGGACAGGATGCGTGGGGCAACGGGCTTCCCGCTCTGGCCTGAATCGCGGTATCTGGCAAGGATGGCCAATCTCAGGCCCAAGATTATCTCTGAGATCATACTCGCTATCCCCGTTAACCACAGGAATCTCAGGGTCTATGAAGACCTGGCTGATGCAGCGCTGAACATGCCGCCTGAGTATGCAGCGCGCCTGGCGGAGAAGGCCTGCCTCTGGATGAGCTTCTTCCCTCACCCCCTTCTTATTGAAAAACTGCTGCCCCTTTGTACCCGGCTTGCACAGGCCGGAAAGGCAGACGCAGCCCTCGGGCTGGCAGGAGAAATCCTTGAGGTGCTGCCTGGTAAACCAAGCAAGGGCTGCAACGATGAGCAACAATTACCGGCAGAGCTGCGGGCAAGGATGGATCTTCCCGGATATGAGCAGGTACTGAAAAGTCTCTGCCCCCTCCTCCTTCATGTCGCCGGTCTCCGAGCCTTGGAGCTTTTCTGCGTCAAACTGGAAAAGGCCCTGAGCCTGTCCGTGAATAAGACCGATCCTCCTGAACCATCAGAGAGCTCCCAGCTCTGGCGTCCGGCCATAGAGGATTCTGAGCAGTCCCCTTCGCAGGGGCTGAAGAATCTCCTTGTCACAGCAGTGAGGGATGCGGCTGAGCGTCTGGCACAGGATGACGCCTCAGGCATTGCATATATCATCTATATTCTTGAAGGCCGCCAATGGAAGGTCTTTCATCGGATCTCTCTGCACCTGCTGAGACGGTTCGACGATGCTGTCCCTGGGCTTGTAGAGGAGAGACTGACCAATCGTGCCCTCTTTGATGATCCCGAGGTCCGGCATGAGCATATCCTCTTTGTGAAAAGGCATTTCAGAAAGCTCCCGCAGGAAGGACAGAAGATGATCCTCCAGTGGATAGAGGAATGTCCGGACCATCAGTACCTGAAAGAAGTCAGGAACAGCTGTTTCTGATCCTTATACCTTTCCCCTCATACCGTCAATGCTGTGCATGACAGCCAGGACAGGATGCCGCAGGAGCATCCTCGGACCTGAGTATCTCATCACCTCTTTTACCCTCAGTCTCATCTCAGGCCTGTAGCAATGGATGGGACATTTGGAGCAGGTGGGCTTCCGCTCATGGGGACAGAGTTCAAGCCGCTTGTTTGCATAGGCGAAGAGAGCGTCGCATTCCGGACAGAGGCCGTCAGAGGGCCTGTGATGGTCCCGGCAGTAGAGCCTGATCATCAGCTCCACCGTCCGCCTCTCCCTCCCTATCCGGTCAAAGATTATCATAGGGATATGGTAGCTCATTTCTGAGGCGCAGGGAATGATCTCTGTCATACATAGGGGAAAGGAGCGTCCTTGGAACTACCGGGCGGTTCCATGCTCCATGACAAAGGCAATTGCGAAGGTCTCAGAAAGGGCGATCAATAGCCAGAAGAACAGTTCCAGCGCCACAATGACAGTTCTCATGGTCAGCTCCTTGTTTGTCCTTCAGCGCTTCTCGTATCGTCGCGGGCAACCCGGAAAACCTCCATGTCGAGGCCGAAGACCTGCCGAGAGTACCTGGGTGACTTTCCGCAAAGGCCTCAACTTTGGCTTGATGGCGTTGCAGGAGCGTCTTTTTTGATTCTGCCAACGACAAAAACAGTGACAAGACCAACTACTGTTGTGCCGCCTATGACCATTGCGGCACCTTCAGCGCCGAACACTATAGCCACAATGCAGGCAATAATGCATAAAGCGCCAATGCAAAGTCCGAATATCTGACCGCTCCGGCGCTCAGAGAACTCATTATTCATGAGCAGTTCATTCTGTCGGGCAGCTTCTTTGTCCATATCATGTCTATGCCTTGCTTCGGCTTCTGCCATAACAACAATTCTCTCAGCGAGACCTGGCAGAACATTGTCATATTCTTTTAATGATGCCGGATGGGGAAGAGGGCCTGAAAATGTGGCCACCTGCGTGATTTGAGGTTCTATGGCGAGACTGGAATCCGAAGGAGGGGAAGGGCTATTTTTTATCTTTTTGACCACCTACGGTCTCCATCGCCCAATGAAAATCCTTGGCGATCTTCTCAACGTCAGAGCGCAAATTTTTCAGATCAGCCTCCGGTGGTGTATAGAACGGGAGGGCACCGACAAATCTCGACGGAGGGCAAATCTCCATGACACTTCCGATGCCCTTAATAATATTTTTGGTGCGAGGTGACATTGCGAATAAACAATATCAGGAGAACCACTCCCTTGTCAAATTATCATTGACAATTAAGCATTTTTATGCCCGAGACTATTTACTATTATCCTGACTGGATCCTTTCAAAACCAAAGGGAACTTGCTGTAAGCGTACTCGATAAAGTGGATGAGATTAGCACGAGAATTAGCACGGAAAGCATGGGAACGGGAATAGTCAAAGGGGAAAAGGTTACAGATCAAGAAAAAAGTTGGTGGCGGTGCAGGGATTTGAACCCCGGACACTGCGGATATGAGCCGCATGCTCTGACCAACTGAGCTACACCGCCTGAGGAGTAAACATTATACCAGAGCTTTTCTTTTTATGCAAGTCCCCTCCCCTTTTTTTCTTGACAAAACAGGGCTTGATACTGTAATATTTTTAGCTCGTAAGGGGCAATCGCTCCTTCGATTCTAACTCTAAAGGGGGTAGTGAATTGCATGCTTTAGGCACCCATCTTTTAGTGGAATTGAGGGACTGTAATCCTGAAATTCTCAAGGATCTAAGCAAGGTAAAAGACGCGCTGGTCTCAGCAGCAAAAGAAGCCAGGGCAACAATTATTGATGTATCCTTTCATGAATTCAACCCGTTCGGGATCAGCGGCATGGTGGTTATTGCTGAATCCCACCTGTCCATCCACACATGGCCTGAATACGGCTACGCCGCAGTGGATGTCTTTACCTGCGGGGATATTATAAAACCGGAGATTGCCGCAGACTACCTCATCAAGGAGTTTGAGAGCAAGAACCCCTCCATCGTGGAGATGAAGCGGGGTATGCTCTCCCTGACAGGGGAAAAACTCCCCCACAAGGTAGAGGTGCCGCTCCAGATGGTCTCCTGAGATGAACTGACCCAAAGGGTCTCACATCCCGGTGAAACCCTTTTTTCGTTGACTCAGACGCAACATTTCTCAGAGATCCTGAGGGCCTGTGTCTTTGTGCGTCAATTACAGAAAAAGAGAGAGGGGATCGGAATTCCGATCCCCTCTCTCTTTTTCTGTGCCTGTTAAATCAGGACTATTCAGTCTTGTCCGTCAAGGCTGATATGCCGGGAAGGTCCTTTCCTTCGAGGAGCTGCAATGAGGCTCCTCCTCCTGTGGAGATAAAGGAGATGGCATCGCTCACCCCTGCCCTGTGGATTGCATAGTCCGTGTCTCCGCCGCCCACAATGGTGAGGGCGTAGGCGTCGGCCACAGCGCGGGCAATGGCAAAGGTCCCGCGGGAGAAGGCATCCATCTCGAAGACGCCCATGGGGCCGTTCCATATGATGGTCTTGGCATCCTGGATCGCCTCTGAGAAAAGCCTTACCGAGGCGGGTCCGATATCCAGCGCCTTCCAGCCCTTGTGAATCTCCTGGGTGGTGACGATCTTTGTCTCCGCTCCGGGCTCCAGGGTCTGGGCGATAACGCTGTCAACGGGCAGGTAGAACTTCACGTTGTTCTTCCTGAGCTTCTCCATGATCTGGGTGGCGAGATCAATCATCTCGGTCTCCACCAGGGAGTCGCCGATCTCATACCCCATGGCCTTGATAAAGGTGTAGGCCATACCTCCGCCTACAATGACCTTGTCTACCTTATCGGCCAGGTTCTCAAGAACGCCGATCTTCCCGGATACCTTTGCCCCGCCGAGGATAGCCACAAAGGGTCTGATGGGGTTGTCCACCGCTCCCTTGAGGTACTCTATCTCCTTTTTCAGAAGAAAGCCTGCGGCAGAGGGCAGGTGCCTGGTGATCCCTTCAGTGGAAGCGTGGGCCCTGTGAGCTGCGCCGAAGGCATCGTTCACATAGACATCAGCAAGACCAGCCAGGGCCTTTGAGAAGGCCTCGTCGTTCTTCTCCTCCTCAGGGTGGAACCTGAGATTCTCCAGGAGAAGGACATCACCGTCCTTCATCTTCGCAACCATTCCCTCTGCCTGCGATCCGATGCAGTCAGGGGCGAAATGGACCTCCTTGTTCAGGAGCCGCTGGAGTCTCTTTACCACCGGAGCGAGGCTGTACCGGGGATCAACCTTGCCCTTGGGCCTGCCCAGGTGAGAAGCAAGGATCACCTTTGCCCCCTCATCAATGGCGTAATTGATGGTGGGGAGTGTGGACCTTATCCTGCTGTCATCGGTAATCATCAGGTTGTCATCAAGGGGGACGTTGAAGTCCGCCCTGATGAACACCTTTTTACCTTTCAAAGAAACATCCTCGATGGTGAGTTTGCCGAGGATATCCTTTTTACCCATGGATATATCTTGTTTGGCCATGGCTCCCCTCCGGGTTAGTTCTTCTTGTTAATGAA
>JBAZFD010000159.1:0-5386 GCA_041653575.1 Thermodesulfovibrionales bacterium | reverse complement strand
CCTGAGGAGCCTGCCCTCGATCCCGCTCAGAAAGAAGACCGGCGCAAAGACAACGATGATGATCAGGGTTGCGTTGATGACAGGCCCCCTGATCTCCCGTGAGGCGTCGTAGATCACCTTCAGGGAGGCATGGCGGAGCGGTTCCGGCCTCTGGCTGTTCTCGTTCAGCCTCCTGTAGACGTTCTCCACATAGATGATCGCATCGTCAACAATGACGCCTATGGCTATCGCCATGCCGCCGAGGGTCATGGTGTTGATGGTAATGTCGAAAAACTTCATCACAAAGAGCGCGCATATGAGGGACAGGGGCATGGCGGTCACGGATATGACCGTGGCCCTGAAATTCCCGAGGAAGAGGAGGATAATCGCAATGACGAGGATCCCGCCTTCGACCACCACCTTCATCACGTTGTCAATCGCCCTCTGGATGAAGTCCGCCTGCCTGAAGATATCCCTGTCGAGCACCATGCCCCTGGGCAGCGTTTTTTCTATCTCCCCCAGGGTCTCTTCGAGCCGCTTCGTAAGCTCAAGGGTGTTCGCCTCGGGGTGCTTCTGGACTGCCAGGACAACAGCGGGCTCTGCGTTCACCGAGGCGTCGCCTGCCCTGAAGGCCGGGCCTGCCTCAACAGCAGCCACGTCCCGGACAAGGACAGGAGCCCCCTCAGGAGAGGCAACCACAGCCTCCCCGATATCCGATACTGACCTGATCCTCCCTATCCCCCTGATGAGGTAATCCTGGCCTCCTGACTTCAGAACCCCGGCTGAAAAGTTCCAGTTTGAGCCCCTCACCGCCTCGACAACCTCATTCAGGGAGACACCGTAGGCGCTGAGCCTGTGGGGGTCAATGCTCACCTGGTACTGCTTCGTATCCCCGCCGATGCTCACCACCTGGGAGACACCGGGAACGGAGAGCAGCCGCTTTCTCACCACAAAGTCAGCTGTCTCCTTCACCTCCATGAGGGAATGGGTTTTGCTCCTGAGTCCGACATACATGATCTCGCCCATGATGGACGATATGGGGGCCAGGGTCGGGACTACCCCCTGGGGGAGGCCCACTGCAACAAGCTGGAGCTTTTCGTTCACCACCTGCCTGGCGCGGTAGATGTCCGTGCCCCATTCGAATTCGCAATAGACCGTGGACATGCCGAAGGTGGAGCCTGACCTGACCCTGCGGACCCCTGTGGCGCCGTTGATCGCCGCCTCGATGGGATAGGTGACCAGGGCCTCCACCTCCTCGGGGGCCATGCCGTGGGCGTCGGTCATGATCGTGACCGTGGGAGCGGTGAGATCGGGGAAGACATCCACCTTCATCTGCATCCCCACATACCCCCCAACGATAATCAGAAGGAGCGAGGCCACTATGATAATGAGCCTGTTTTCAAGGCAGATCTTTGTTATTCTGTCGAGCATGAAGGGCCTCCTCAGTGCGCGTGGCCGTGGCCATCGTCAAGGGGCATCCTTGAGGAGAGCGCAGCGAGCTTCACATAGTAACCGCCCTTCAACACGATACGCTCATCTTCCTTTACACCGGAAAGGATCTGGACAGAGCCTCTGCCGCGGATACCTGTCTTCACCTCACGCCTCTCAAAAAGAGCCCCCTCCTTCTGGACAAAAGCAAAGAACCTGCCCTCGTCTTCGAAAAGGGCCTCCTCAGGCAGGGTCAGGGAGTTTTCCATGCGGCCTGTAGCGATCGAGACGTCGGCGAACATCCCCACCCTGAGCCTCCCTGCGCTGTTGTCCAGTTCGTAAATCACCGCAGCGGTCCTCGTCTTTGGATCTATCATCTCATTCACCGTAACGAGCCGCGAGGGCAGCAACTCTCCTTCGATACCGGGGATGGCGCAGGTTGCCCGGTCGAGCTCCTTCAGCCCCCCGATCTCTGTGGCAGGCAGATTTGCCCTGAGCCAGAGTGTTGAGCTGTCGATGATCCTGAGCAGGGCCTGGCCAGGCTCCACCCCCTTGCCGTTGGAGGCAAGCACCTCCACAACGACGCCGCTGAAAGGCGCCCTGATGATGACCCTGTTTCCCGCTGAACCTTTGCCCAGTTGCTGCATCGCCTTTTCAAGGGGTTCAAAAACGGCCTTTGCGGTCTCAAGGCCGAGCTCCGCCTCCTCAAGCCGCCGCTTCGGCGCTGCCTTGGCCTCATAGAGCCGCTTTGCCCGCTCATGCTCCTTCAGGGCAAGGCTGAGCCTGTTCTTCGCCTCTGCGTAGGCTGCCGAAAGCTGCCCTATTCCGCCCTCCTGGCTGACGGGCGGTTCGATCACCGCAAGAACCTCTCCCTTATGAACCCTTTTACCGGCATAGGGGAGCCTCTGTGACAGGGAGATAATCCCGGCGAGGGGCGCAGACAGGACAGCCTCAGCGGTTGAGACCGGGATGATCTCCCCAGGAGCAACCAGCGTTGAGGAGACAGTCTGCCTCACCGGAGGCCCGGTCATGAACTCCACCGCCCACTGCTGCTCCTTGGAAAAGGCGATATCGCCGCCCCTTTCCCCTTCTTCATGGCCGTGCCCGCCCTCATGATCGCCTTCTCCATGGACTTCGATGCCTGGCAGGACCGCCTCTTCAGTTAATCCGGCTCCTGAGAGAGAGGCCTTCAGGCGATACGCTCCCTTCTGCTTCAGGACGACTTCAGCATGGAAGATACCGGGCCTTTCCGGTTTCTCTGTCTTCACCACAACCGGCTCTCCTGTCTCAGGAATGAAGGTAAGGGTCAGCATCCCCTCGCTGACAGGCCTGAAGTCTGAGAGGCGGGTGAGATGCACAATAAACTCAGCAGCCTTCCCGGCAGAGGGATCGTCATATTCCACAAAGAGCTCCATCCCCTCTGTCCAGAGGGTCTTCGAAATCCTCTCCTCCTTGTGTCCCTCCCCTTCCCCGTGCTTCTCCGTGCAGCCTGCGAAAAACAGCATAACGACCGCCATGATCATTGCTGCGTATCTCATTGAGCGCCTCCCTTCCCTGCCGGTTTTGTCCCTGTCGCCTTCCCAAGCCCGAAGACCGCTGCCCTGAGCTCATGCACAGCCCTGTTGTGTTCCATGGTCAGTTCCTTTTCAGACCTCAGGGCATCAAGGAGGTCGAGCATACCTGCCTCCCCTTCCTCGTATGAGATGGCTGCAATCCGCGTCAGCTCCCGCGATCTGCCGAGCTGCCTTGAGATGTCTGCGATCGTTGCCTCCAGAGACCTGATCTTTGAAAAAAAGACAGAGACCTCGTTGACTGCCCCCTTTTTCATCAGCTCAAGGGAAATCCGCTCCTCTTCCAGCGCAGCGGCAGCGCGGGCGATGCCTCCCTGGTTCCTGTCAAAGAGGGGGAGAGGCACTGAGAGACCGAAGACAAAGCCTGAGAAACCGCCAGTCCTTCTCTTGTATCCCGCCTCAATCTCAGGGGAAGGGATTGCTTCACGCCGGGCAAAAGCAAGCGAAGCCTCGGCAGCCTTCAGAGCAGAAGCCCGGCCCCTGATGTCCGGCCTGTTTTCGAGGGCTGCTGATTCAAGCTCCTCCAGGAAAAAAGAGGGAGGGGTGTATGCCGCTTCATCGGCAAGCTCGAACTCCTCGGGGCTGATGTTCAGCAGCAGCGCAAGCCCCTTCTTTTCGATCTCAAGCTCAGTCAGCAAGGCTTCGCGCTCCCTGACAACCCTGCTCTTCTCCGCGGTGAGCCTCATGAGCGCTGACTCTGCAATGTCCCCCGCATCAACCCTCTCAGCCGTCTTTTTCTCCAGCTCGGCGAAGAGGGCAATGATCTCCCTGAGGGCCTTTTCGTTTTCCCTGAGGAGCAGGAGCCCGGAACAGGCCTGCTTCATCTGCGCAACCAGACCTGCTATCCTGTTTTCTGCAAAAAAAACCTCCGCCTCCCTGCCCTTCAGTGCCGCTTCAACCCTTTTTTCCTTCTTGCCGGCAAGGTCGAAGCTCCGGCTCAGAGACCAGGTCTCTTCTGTTTCACTGTCGCCGTTTTTCAGGGACTCTATGCTGAAGTTCAGGGCAGGATTTGAAACTGTCCGGGCCTCGACGACCTCCGCATCCGCCCGTTGCAGCCCCGTCTTCAAGGCCCTGATCTCCAGGCTGTTTTCAAGAAATATCTTCTCCGCCTCTTCCATGGTCAGTATGCGCGCGGCAAAAGAGCTCTGCGCAAGCATGAGCAGGAAGAAGGTCATGATAAAAATGCGCATGACTCCTCCCGTTTGGAACAATAGGGATCGAACGGCGCAGGCCGTTCTGACTGATGCATCTGTATCAGTCAGTCGGAAGAGCAGGCATGAGCGACTTGGGTCGCTTTTCGTTGCCGGTGTCGGCGAAATGCAGCGTCCACAGCCGCAACTGTTTGAGCCCGCAGGGCGAGTTTTGCGGCTGTAGCGCAATAAGCCTACTCCGGCAGAAAAGCGGGCTCCGAAGCGAATGACTGCTCTTCCGACTGACTTTCAGATTGAGTTATGATCAGGACAGAGGAGGGGAAAGTCCGGAAAAATCAGAGAAGAAACCTCTTTGGTCAGACAGAGTGGGATCAGGCAATACCGCGACAAGGAATCCGATAAAGACGGTTGGCTCAGGTCGTTCAACAGAAAGAAAGAACCTGTCGGCGCCAGCCTCATACGACGGCCACGCATTGACAACAGGGGCTGCATGGTCACCGATCAGGAAATGGATGTGATGGTCATCGTCATGGCCTTCGTCATGGAGCTCACAGCAGTCATCTGAAACAAAAAGGGTAAAATGCGATGAGACATGCCCTGTGCGGCAGACTCCCTCTTCCGTCAGCCCCTCTGAGGCATGACAGTGGACATAGGGGAAAAGAAGAGTAATGAGAAAATAGAGGAAAAACAGAGGCAGAAAGGGGACTCTCTTTTCACCATAACGCATACTGGTTTTTGTACCATATCAAAGGGAAAATAGTCAAAACTGGGGGCATCTCACACTGCCTTGCAGAGAATCGATGGTGCAGAAAGGGCAGCTAACCCCATCAGGCATGGCTGGACAATTTCCCCACCTTTCCGGGAGAGATGGTTTGAAAAACCGCACAGTGAAGGCTATACTGATGAAAACATGAACCAGGGGCATCAAGACAATGAGACAGCGCATAAAAATCAGAAAACCCCAGCCCGGAAAAACGGATCCAGGTAAAACAGCTGCTGAAATAGTCAGGGAGTTGAAAGAGGGTTCTGCCCCCTCAAACTACAGGGAGCAGTCCCTGAAAATCCATGGCCTGATCTGCGCCAAATGCGGCAGGGAGTTTGATTTCAAAAACAGGAATCTCCTCACTGTCCACCACAAAGACGGCAACCACCGCAACAACCCTCCCGACGGCTCCAACTGGGAAAACCTCTGTGTCTACTGCCACGACGACGAACACAGCAGGGGATTGCTGGGGGATTATCTGAAGGGAAGCGGAA
>JBAZFD010000158.1:0-5389 GCA_041653575.1 Thermodesulfovibrionales bacterium | reverse complement strand
GTGGGGTATTGCAGGGTGGAGGGGACACGGAATCTGTGAAAATAGGAGGAAGAGGTATGAGATTCAACTGTTTTCTGATCATTCTGGCTGTCCTTGTATTGTCTGTCCCGGTCCATGCCGGGGTGGACAACATCCTGAAGAAGGCAAAGCAGGAGGGCAGGATCGTCATGCTTGAGCTGGGCTCAGAGGGCTGCATCCCCTGCGACAAGATGAAGCCCGTCATGGAGAGGCTCAGGAAGGACTACAAGGGGAAGCTTGAGGTGGTCTTCGTGGATGTGAAGAAGGACAAGGCGACAGGGAGACAGTTCGGCGTGTACATGATCCCTGTGCAGGTCTTTCTCGACAAGTACGGGAAGGAGGCATACAGGCACGTGGGCTACTTCCCCTACGAGGAGATTGTTCCAGTGCTGAAGGCCCTGGGCCTGTAATATGGAGCTGCTGGGCAACATAGAGGCTGTCATTCAGCATCAGCACGGTCTGGCCTTTATAGCCGTTTTCATCGGCGGCTTGATCTCCGCCGCCAGCCCCTGTGTGCTCGCGGCCATCCCCCTCATCATCGGATACGTGGGCGGATACTCCGAGGGCAACAAAAAGAAGGCCGCCCTTTATTCCCTGGTCTTCATCCTCGGCCTCTCCATCACCTTCACCCTTTTAGGTGTTGCAGCATCCGTCATGGGCAGGTTCCTCTCCTTTGCAGGGCAGTGGCTCTATCTTGGCCTCGGCCTCATCGCGGTCATCATGGGCCTTCAGCTCATGGGGATCATCTCGATTCCCATGCCCTTTCAGAAGTCCAGAGAGGTAAAAAAGAAGGGCCTCATCGGCGCCTTCCTCCTCGGTTTGCTCACCGGCACCGTCTCATCCCCTTGCGCCACTCCGGTGCTGGCCGTAATCCTCGCCTATGCCTCAACGCAGGGGGATCTGCTCTATGGAGGAAGCCTCCTCTTTGTTTATGCCCTGGGTCACTGCGCCCTGATCTTTGTTGCCGGGCTTTCAGTGGGGCTAACGGAGAGCATGGTGAGTTCGAAAGGTGTCAAGAATTTTTCCCTTTATTCCAAGCGTTTCAGCGGTGCGGTGCTCGTCGCTGTGGGACTGTATTTAGGTATATCGAACCTTTAGAGCGGAGGACAGAAATATTTTTGCCCTCTGCCGTTCTTGGTGAAGCAGTTGGAACCCTCGGCTCTTGTCTATGCCCGTAAGGGATGAAAACTCGCAGTTTATGGACAGACACTGAATAACATCACAAGGAGAAGGAAATGCCAACAGAAGCAAACAATGACAACACTAAATCATCAGAAAAGGAGGGTGCAGAGACGACAGGGAATTTTACCGGCTGCGAACCGGGATGCGGCTGCGGTGAAGGGGCTGGTAAAGTCAACCGGAAACTCAAGATTCTCATTCCCCTTGTGCTGGTTGTGGCAGCCTGCGGCATTTTCCTTTTCAAAACAAATCCATCTGATAGCGCAAAAAATGGATTTTCAATCTCCGGCAGCGTACCGGGTGCGGGTGGAGTTCTGAACAGTGCCGCACAGCAAGGGCGGACCTCTTTGTCCGGAATAGATGAGCTCAATACAGTGGCCGCCAAACTGGACACAGTGTTTGTCTTAATTCCCGGCAAGGACAATGCCCCGATTGACAAGGAATCAGGTGCAGCGCTTGCGTCGGTTGAACGGACACTGAACGCAAAAGGGCTCAGTACAGGGATATTCACCTTGCAAACCGATTCAACGGACTATCAAAATTTCGTCGCAAATGCGGCAGCTCCTGGTATTGCCGTATTGACAAAGGGCAATGGCGTAGGCTTTGTTCAGGGAGGGATAACGGAGACGAGCCTGATGCAGGCCTATGTGGCCTCAACAGGTTCTTCCGGAGCGACGGATTGTTCGTCCTGTGACTGCAGAGCCTCTGAAGACTGCAAGTAATGCGGTGTAAAAAAAGATTTTGCCGATAGAGGAGATTCAAATGGGCAAAGGAAAACATGACAAGATTCGCAGTGCCGTTCGTGAGAACTATGGGAAAATAGCTGCTTCAGGGGGCTCCGGGTGCGGTTGTTCACCCTCAACCTGTTGTGGAACATCCAATGCCCTCACGGCAGCGGACATTTCGCTTGGGCTGGGCTACTCCGGCGCGGAGGTCTCTGCTGTCCCCTCAGGGGCCAATATGGGCCTCGGGTGCGGAAATCCGCAGGCGATCGCCTCCCTCAGGCCCGGAGAAAGCGTGCTCGACCTCGGGAGCGGCGGCGGGTTTGACTGCTTCCTCGCAGCCCAAGCGGTCGGCGAGACCGGCCATGTTATAGGCGTTGACATGACGCCTGAGATGCTTGCAAAGGCCAGGGAGAATGCCGCGAAGGCAGGATTTGCCAACGTCGAGTTCCGCCTGGGAGAGATAGAGCATCTGCCAGTTGCGGACAATTCGGTTGATGTCATTATCTCGAACTGTGTCATCAACCTTTCTCCTGAGAAGCAGAAGGTCTTCGACGACGCCTTTCGTGTGCTCAAATCCGGCGGACGCCTTGCCGTGTCCGATGTAGTCGCCACTGCCGAGCTTCCCGAAGAGGTTAAGAACGACCTCGCCCTTCATGCCGGGTGCGTGGCAGGCGCGTCGCTCATCAGCGACGTAGAGGCAATGCTCAGAAAGTCCGGCTTCAGCGGTATCCGGATAGAGCCGAAGCAGGAAAGCCGCGAGTTCATCAGGACCTGGGCTCCGGGCAGGAATGTCGAGGACTATGTCGTCTCGGCAACAATCGAGGCGGTGAAACCTTGAGGTGAGGCGTAGCAGAATGCATTGTAGAATGTAGCTACTACAAGGAGGTAATCCATGAAGATATTACTTTCTACAGACGGTTCAGTATATTCCGATGGGGCTGCTTATTTTCTGGCTCGGTTCGATTTTACAGAGAACGACGAGATTACGGTGTTGCATGTCGTACACGGACGGACGTTTTCTCACAGCAGCGACACGAATTACGCGGCATTGATGCAGATCGGCGAGGAAATCGCTCCTGGGATCGTTGATGAGACCGCCGGCTTATTGAAAAACCTCCCGGCGAAGGTGTCCACCGCAGTGGCCACCGGCCATCCCGCCGAGGGCATCCTCCACGTGGCAGCGCAGACCGCCTCTGATCTGATCGTTATGGGCAACCGGGGAATGAAGGCTATTGGCTCGCTGCTGCTCGGGAGCGTCACGCGGGCCGTGGCGATCAAGGCCCCGCAGTCCGTCCTGGTCGTCAAACCACCCCAGGGGAGACCAGACGGCCCGATCAGGGTGCTCTTTGCTACCGACGGATCTGATTGCGCAAGGGAAACTGAGCGGATTCTTTCCTTGCTCCCCTTCCATCCCGACACGAGCATCACGGCGGTGTACGTCTCGCTCTTAACGTACATGGACATTCCCGACCGTTTCTGTCCGGGGTTTGATGAACGTTTAAAAAAGGTCATGACAGGGATGAAGGAAGCGGAAACGCACCATGCGGAAAAAGTACTGGAACAGGCCAGATCACGGCTGAAGGGTAGATTTCAGAACGTGTCTGTTCTGATCAGGAACGGAGACCCCTCGGAGCAGCTCCTTCAGGCTGCGAGGGAAACACAGGCGGATGTCATTGCTCTTGGAAGTAGGGGGATGGGAGGCGTCAGCGGCATGCTCGGCAGCGTGGCCCGGAATGTCCTCAGTCATGCGGACTGCTCCGTGCTGATCTGCAAGCTCAAGGAAGAGACAGCCTAAATCAATGGTGCAAGAGTCTGATTATTGATAAGGAGGCGAGAAATGAAGATCGAGGTGGTTGGTTCAGGATGCAGTAAGTGTGCGGAACTCAAAAAACGGGCGAAGGAAGCCGTTGCAATCACAGGGATAGAAGCAACCGTTGAGCATGTCTATGACATGAATAAGATCATCGAGAGGGGCATTTTTATGACCCCCGCATTGGTTATAGACGGCAAGACCGTGGTAAGCGGAAAGATACCGAGCGTAGAGGAAATAGTTGAATTCCTGAGGAGGTAACATGACTATTTCCCTTCTGTTGTCGTCAGGGCTTGAAGCGATCTACGACTATGTGCTTGCCCATACGCTTTTCTGCCTTGTCCCGGCCTTCTTCATAGCCGGGGCTATGGCCGCGCTGATCCCGAAAGACCTGCTTCTGCCCTATCTTGGGAAAAATTCTCCAAAGCATGTCGCTTACCCGCTTTCCGTTGTCTCCGGGCTGCTGTTGGCGGTCTGCTCCTGCACCGTGCTTCCGCTCTTTGCCGGAATCAGAAAAGGCGGAGCAGGCATTGGCCCGGCAATCGCTTTTCTTTATACGGCCCCCGCTACAAACATCGTGGCGATCCTCTACACTGGCAGTCTTATCGGCTGGGACGTGGCATTCAGCCGGATAATCCTTTCCATCCTGTTTGCAGTGGTTATAGGGATAATCATCAACAGCCTTTTTGATGAGGAAGCGGTGTCGAATGCCGCTGATGCCTTTGCAAAAAGCGATGCCAAACACGATATACGGCGATTATTGTATTTCTTCTTACCCCTGATCGGAATCCTTCTGGCAGGGACAAGGATAACCGACCCCACCCTCAAATACGCAACCGTTGGAGTGCTTGTTGTCATCACAGCCGGAATCACAAAGAAGTTTTTCACACGGGACGAGGTCAACAACTGGATGCGGGAAAGCTGGGGCTTTGCAAAGACAATCGCTCCCCTGCTGCTCGCCGGAGTCTTTGTGTCGGGAATCATCAAGGTGATATTGCCGCAGGAGTTTGTTGTCAAATATGTGGGTTCAAATTCCCTTTCCAATATAATTATCCCGGTCATCTTCGGTGTGCTCGTCTATTTCCCGACACTCGTTGAGGTCCCGATGGCAAAGGCATTCATTGACCTCGGCATGGCAAAAGGGCCTCTTCTGGCCTATCTTCTCTCAGATCCGGTTCTTTCGCTACCCAGCATCCTTGTCGTCAGTAGAATAATGGGGGCAAAGAGAACAGCTGTCTATGTATGCCTTATCATTCTCTTTACCGTATCCGGAGGGTATTTGTTCGGTCTCATGCAGGCGAAATAATGAGGGAATCCGCTCCGCAGGCAGTAGAGGATGCCGCCCAGACCGGGACGATACACTGGCATACCCTCTCTCCAGAGGAGGCATTGGAGCATCTTAAGGTCCACGAGAATGGCCTGACTTCTGCGCAGGCTGCGGAGCGACTGGCGAGATACGGTCCAAACCAACTGACCGAAGCCCCGCGCCCGTCTTTCCTGCACATGCTCTGGCGCCAATTCAACAACTTTATCGTGATGCTGCTGATTGTGGCTTCTATCGTCTCTGCCTTGCTGGGCGAGTGGATTGACTCCTCGGCGATCATGGCGATTGTGCTCCTCAATGCCATCATGGGGATCATCCAGGAAAGGCACGCAG